>CAZGQZ010000148.1:0-4950 GCA_964527985.1 uncultured Rikenellaceae bacterium
CCTGCCCTGAGCCTGTCGAAGGAGCCTGCCCTGAGCCTGTCGAAGGAGCCTGCCCTGAGCTTGTCGAAGGAGCCTGCCCTGAGCCTGTCGAAGGGTAGTCCATTAGGTTCTGGGTGCTGCCCTCGGACAGGGTAATGGAGTTGTGCGGGCTAAAGGTGTGGCGGAGGTTGAAAACGCTCCCGTCAGAACCGACGGGATTGTTCGGCTAAATGCCGCTGCTGCGCCGTAGGCTTGCACCGACATAGCCTCACGAACGTGGCCTAGCTCGTGCGCCGCATCGCGGGTGGTGGCGGTGGGGGTGAGGAAACCGTAGTTGCTTTTCAGCGGCCCCGTCCTGGCGTACGGGATTCGTTCGACTATGGTGAGATTTCGCAAACTCATCTCTCCCAAGTCTCATGATACATGTAGCCAGCCATGCCGGGGTTATCGGTAAAGCTGGGGATAATAAACAGGTACGTGGTGCCGGGCACGGTGCTGCGCTGCATAACGTAGGCGCGCCAAACCGAGCGCATGGCCTCGCTGTAGTCGGTGTTGTTTACAGCAATGCCGTTCTCAATGCCGGGTACGGTTGAGCCGTAAATGGGCTGGTCAAAGGTAACCTCCCACTCAATTACCGCAGGGGCGTATATTTGGTTTAGGGCGGTTTGTAGCTAAAATTGGCCTGTTGGCCATAATCTTACCCTTTGCTTTGGCCATTACCCCAAATTATTTTTATCTTGCCACATAAATTCAGGGCATAGTATTTGAAAAGCAATTGCGCACAAAAATCACAAAAAACTTACCATATGAGAAAGTTTCTACCCATTATCCTGTTGGCATTGGCCGTTGTTGCTTCGGGCTGTGCCTCAAAACGTTTGGCCAAAAAAGGGCTTAAGTTCGAAGAGGCTGGTATGTACGAAATGGCTGCCGAGCTGTACTACCAATCGTTAGCGGCCAACCAAAAAAATGTTGATGCTGCCGTTGGACTTAAAAAGAATGGGCAGCGCCTGCTCGACGAAAAATCGATGCAAGTACATAAAGCCTATTTCGATGGTAACGATAAGCAAACCGTTTACGCCTATCTCGATGCCAAAACCTACCACGATAAGGTAAAAGCCCTCGGCGTAACCCTTAACCTCTCTGAAACATCGCAGGGTTATTTTGATGAGGCAAAGCCTCGCTATCTACAATCGCTATACTCGGAGGCGCGCGTGCTGCTCGACGAGGAGAAGTTTAAGGAGTCGGAGGCTAAGTTTGCCGAAATTAAGAGCATCGACCCCAGCTATCAGGGTATCGATGAGCACATGAAGGTTGCCGTTGCCGAGCCTGTTTACCGCGAGGGGCTTTCGTTTCTCGAAAGCGGTTTTTACCGCAAAGCTTACCATAATTTTAATAATATTGTGAGCAACCAGGGAACCTACAAGGATTCAAAGGAGCTACGCGACGAGGCGCTATCGAAAGCGCTAATTACCATAACCATGGGTAAAATTACGAACAACAGCCGTACCCGCGATGCCGAGGCGCTGGTTGAGAGCTCAATTATTAGCGCAATAAACGACCTCTCGAACCCATTTGTTAAGTTTGTCGATACCAAGAACACGGCCAACTATGTCGATCAGCAGGTAAGAGGGGTTTCGCTTGGTTCCGATATAAAGGTTGGACAAATGCTAGCCGCCAAAGCCGTGCTCAACGGAGGCGTAGTTAAGTTCAACCTAATAAATGGCAAAGTGCAAAAAGTGGAGAAGAAGGCTTATTTAAAGGAAGTTATCACTAAAAAGGATAAAGCCACTGGCGATGAGATTAAGGAAACCCGATACCGCAAGGTTACCTACGAGAGCGTTAGCGCTCGAAACGAGGCGAATATATCGTTTCAGTATCAGCTCGCCTCGGTCGAAACGGGTGCTGTGCTTGTTTCCGATGCCATAAACCATTCGGTATCGGACTATGTAAACTACTCAAACTTTAGCGGCGACTACCGAAACCTTGTGCCGGGTCACTGGGAAAGCGCTACAAAGGATTCGCCCAAGGATAGGGTCGACGATAACTCCATGTCGGTTAAAAGGCTGCACGATACCTTTACTGCACCCAAAACCATTAAATCGACTCAGCAGCTGCAGGCCGAACTCCTAAGCGATATTGGCCAGAAGGTAGCCAGCAAAATTGATGCGTTTAATCCGGAGGAGTAACACGATAAAAAGAAATATCGATGAGAACTAAACTACTTACAATTATAGGTTTTGTACTGTTACTTGGGGCTTGCGTAGGAGGTAAAAAGGTGCAGGGGCCACCCAAACCCGACTGGGTTACCAATCGCCCAACATCGCCTATGTACTACTATGGCATTGGGGCTGCACGCAAATCAAGCGACGTTAGCCAGTACCAGCAGGCTGCCCGGCAAAACGCTCTTGCCGATATGGCCAATGAGATATCCATCAGCATCTCATCAAACTCGGTAATTCATGCGTTTGAGTCGAATCTGAACTTCCGCGAGGATTTTACCTCTACCATCAGGGCGCAAACGCAACAGGATTTAGAGGGGTACGAGCAGGTTGACTCGTGGGACGACGAGAACACCTACTGGGTTTCGTACCGCCTCTCCAAAGCGCATTACCAGCAGCTAAAGGAGAAGAAAAAGAGCGATGCGGTTACCCGTTCGGTCGATTTTTTTACCAGCGGTATCAGCGCTCGCCAGTCGGGCGACGTAAGGCTTGCGCTAGTGCAAATGGTTAAGGCTCTCGAGCCAATTAAACCCTACTTTAGCGAGCCGCTACCTGTTAATATCGATGGCGCCGAGGTTTACCTGGGTAACGAAATTTTTAAGGAGATAAGCAATACGCTGGCGCAAATTAGCCTTGTACCCCAAACGGCCGAAATTAGCGTAAAAGTGGGGCAGGCCATTCCTTCGTCGTTGCTAGGGTTTAGTGTCCTTTTCCAAAACTCAACGCCCATTGCCAGCCTACCGCTTGAGGTTACCTATACCGAAAAACCCTTGCGCAACAATAAGCAGCGAACCAACTCCAACGGCAATGCCTCGTTCGATGTTGATGTGGTGCGATCGAAAAAAACGTTCGAGAGCTTTAGCGCAACCATCAACCTAAACGATATTTTAACCGAGGCGGGTACCGATCCGCTAATACGCAGGTTAGTAACTCGTTTCAACTTACCAAAGGGAACCATTAGGATTAACATTGATAAGCCTGTAATCTACATCCTATCAAACGAAACAAATTTGGGCGATCCGCTTTCCCCTGGGCCTCTTGAGCAAAGTGTTAAAGAGAAGGCTGTAGAAATGGGATACCTTGTGAAGAGTGCACTTGAAGAGGCCGATTATGTTATAAGGATAATTGCAGCAACAAGTAGTCGCGGGCAAGCAGGGCAGTTTAAGGTTGCCAGTCTCGAAGGAACGCTTAGGTTAGAAACCAGTAAGGGCGATCAGCTTTACCACAAACCCCTTGAGGGTTTTCAGGGTCGACATTTCGAGTTGAAACAGGCAGGCGAAGAAGCTTTTAAAGAGGCCAAGCGTAAAATCGAAATCTCGTACTTTAGGGAGATGCATGAGGCTATAACGCGTAGGTAGGTTAACGGCTAGCGTATGACCAATTACGGGTTTATACCGACCCTACTTGTAAAAGTAGTAAAGTATACTGCCCACTGAGAAATTTTATTAATCTTTGAACTGTAATTGGTTATACGTATTGTAGCCGTCAGGTATTTTTCAACATCGACTTTTAGTAGTTTAAACCAAAAGCCCACAACGGTAATACATTAAGGTACCCAAATTCAATATCATCTTTTACCAAAAACGATTTGCCATCTTTCTCAATTTGGGCTTGTTGTTTATTTTTTCCACCAACTTCAAACGTATAATCATCAATAATAAAGTCTGCTTTTTCTGAGGATATTACTTCATTATGTAGCCTCATTTGATTGAAAAAGAAGGTTTCACGAATGTTGCCTATATTAGATTTATCTCCAACCAAATTATAAACTATATTAGTATTGTCCAGATAAACCTTATCCACCTTTCCTAATCCGCGAATACCTCTAGTTTCATTTCGTAACTGACCGATAAGCCCTGCCTTTTCCATATACTGGAAGTAATCGTCTAAAGAGTTACGGCTCACCCCAATCATTTCTGATATTTTTGAGAAATTTGGTTTGAAAGGCACACTTTCAGCAATAATTGAAAGTAACCGCTTTAGTTTACGGCTGGTTCCTACATTTAGATTGGCATATTGCGGAATATCTGTCTCCAATGTTTGGACGATAATTTGCCCTAAACGTAAATCTAGTTCATTCTCAAGTCCAAAAGGATAGTAACCTCTTTTTAAATAGTCATTAAACAACGGTAGCGGATGTTTAATTTCCGCTAGCTTCACTTCATTATTAACTATCTGTTCTAATGTGTAAACGTCAGTTTCGTAACCATGAAATAGTTTTAAGTATTCCCGAAATGACAGTCCTTGTAATTTGTGGATTATTGCACGGCGACTTAAATCTGCTGAGCCTTTTAGTATGTCAAGTACTGAGGAGCCTGTGAAAACAATTTTTAGAGAAGGAAATGAATCGTAAATATTCTTTAGTTCTTGCGACCAGTGGGCGTATTTATGTATTTCATCAATAAAAAGATACTCTCCAGCATTTTTATAAAAATCATCCGCTAAGTCAATAAGTCTGTTCTCACCAAAATACATATCGTCAGCCGATACGTATAAAGCCCTTTTGCTATCTAAGTTCTCCTTAATAAATTGCAAAACCATAGTTGTTTTACCTACACCACGTGCTCCAATAATTCCAGTCATTCGACTATCCCAAGAGACTTTCTCGTATAAATACCGCTTAAAGTCTGTTGTAGTGTTTTGTAAAAGCGTTTCAAATTTCTGATAGAGCGTTCTCATTGCTTTGATTAAATATTTTCTCAAAGATATGAAATGCACAACGCATTTAACAATAAATATCGAAATATTTCAT
>CAZGQZ010000148.1:5050-6792 GCA_964527985.1 uncultured Rikenellaceae bacterium
CAGGTAAAAAAGAACGAGCAACAGCAAGCAATCCGATAATTTAAAAATATAGCATCATGCCACAAATTTCAGAGAAAGGTAAAGCCATGCCAGCTTCGCCAATTCGTAAGCTGGTACCCTACGCCGAGGAGGCCAAGAAAAAGGGAAGAACAATATATCACTTAAACATTGGGCAACCCGATATTCCCACACCCGATGTGGCTCTAAAGGCCATTAAGGAAAACCCTTTAAAGGTTGTTGAGTACAGCCACTCGGCTGGTAACGAGAGCTACCGCAAGGGGCTTGCAAAGTACTACCAAAGCGTTGATATTGATATTGACCACACAAATATCATTATTACAACCGGAGGATCGGAAGCCATTACAATAGGCTTTATGAGCTGCCTAAACCCAGGCGACGAGGTTATAATTCCAGAGCCATTCTATGCTAACTACAACGGTTTTGCCACATCGGCGGGCGTTAAGGTTGTGCCGGTTACCTCATCAATTGAGAGTAACTTTGCGCTGCCTCCTATTGCCGAGTTCGAAAAGCTTATCACCCCAAAAACAAAGGGTATAGTTATTTGCAATCCCAATAACCCAACGGGTTACCTCTACTCAAAAGATGAGCTTGAGCAGCTTGCGCAGCTAATTAAAAAGCACGATTTATACCTCTTCTCCGACGAGGTTTACCGTGAGTTTTGCTACGATGGGCACTCGCACTTCTCAACCATGAACCTAAAAGGGCTAGAGAATAACGTTATACTTATGGACTCCGTTTCGAAGCGTTACAGCATGTGCGGTGTTCGCGTTGGTGCGCTAATATCGCGCAACAAGGAGGTAATGGCAGCAGCGCTTAAGTTTGCACAGGCAAGGCTTTGCCCACCATCGTATGGCCAAATTGCTGCCGAAGCAGCACTTAGCACACCAAAGGAGTACTTTACCGAGGTTTACGACGAGTACATACAACGCAGGAATTTTATGGTTGAGGCGCTTAACAAGATGGAGGGCGTTGTTTGCCCAATGCCCAAAGGCGCTTTTTACACGGTTGTAAAACTTCCGGTTGACGATGCCGACAAGTTTGCGCAGTGGCTTCTCGAAGATTTTGAGCACAAGAACCAAACGGTTATGCTGGCGCCAGCATCGGGATTTTACGCAACACCTGGCCTAGGGAAAGATGAGGTGCGTATAGCCTACGTGCTTAAAATTGACGATTTACGCAACGCCATGGAAACCCTTGAGGCTGCACTAAAAGCCTATCCGGGTCGTACAATCTAAACTAAAGGTTACATCAGTATAGGGCTGTCTTTAAGGTTTTTTCCTGTTGTTTCTTCGCTTTTTGATGGTGAGAATAAGAAAGCAATGGGAGTTTGAAACCTTAGAGACAGTCTCTTTTTTAGGGATAGCCTAAAATGCTAGGTAGAAATCTTTGGTTAGCATCATATACTCTGAGGTAAAATCGCCGTTAATGCTTCTAATGCTTATATCCTCTTCAGTTAGCGTTTTGGGCTTTCGCTCAAACTCAAGTAGCAAGCGTTTAACCTCTCCCTGTTCTTTACCGTGTACGTTTACCCTTGTTGTGCAGTAAAGTCCGTATGCCGATGCTTTTGCCACAAACACATTTCCCTCTGTGTAGGGGAAAATGCCAGCGAACCTACCATTGGGAGTGAGGATAGCATCAATCCCTTTGAGCAGCTCGTTGTGAGGGAGTAGCTCGTTATGCCGAGCAACTGTTCGAGCAACTTCGGGCGATTTATACGATTT
>CAZGQZ010000149.1:0-6657 GCA_964527985.1 uncultured Rikenellaceae bacterium
CGTAATCAATTTTTTAGCTAACTTTCCTCTAAAATTTGATCATAATTTAAACACAAATAAAACCTTACATCATGAAAAGAGCATTCACTTTAGTGCTAGCAATAATAATTGCAAAGCTATTGCTTGCACAAGTTCCTGAAGGCTTCTCCTATCAAGCGGTCATTAGGGATATTGAAGGACAACCTGTTGCTAATCAGGAAATATCCCTAAGAATTTCACTGGAAGACGCTCAAAGTAGTTTATATTTTAGCGAAACGCATGCAGTAACTACAAGCCAATCGGGTGTTGCTTCAGTAGTTATAGGCAGTGGTACTCCAATTGAGGGCGAGCTAGCCAATGTACCCTGGGAAGTAGGTGAAATATTCCTTAAAATTGAGGTTGATGTTTCAAATTCTGGCAGCTACAATTTACTTGGTTCTTCTAAACTTCAGGCTGTTCCTTACGCTCTGTATGCAAAATCGGGAGGAACATCTGAGATAACAGGAGCCGGACAAGCTGGTAAAATTGCTGTATGGGATTCAGAAACCTCGTTAGCTCCCTTTAATGCAATTAACTATAATAATAGCATTGAGGTTATTAGTGATGCTAATGCACTGGATGATGATCCAATTTTTGAGGTTAAAAATCGCGATGGCAAGGTAGTTTTTGGTGTATACCAAACTGGTGTTAGGGTTTACGTTGACGATACCCAGATTAAAGGTACTCGCGGTGGTTTTGCCGTTGGCGGACTTAGCGATCAGGGTAAGCAGGATGAAACCGAGTTTTTAAGAGTTACACCAGATAGTGTACGTATTAACTTTAAAAATCCTGTTGATGGAGGCAAGGGTGCTCGCGGTGGTTTCGCCGTTGGCGGATTGTCCGATCAGGGTAAATCAACCCCTACCAACCTTATGTTTCTTGCTCCCGATAGTGCAAGGATATACATTGATGCAGATCCGCTAAAGGGTAGTCGAGGTGGTTTTGCTGTTGGCGGATTAAGCGATCAGGGTAAGCTGGGCGCAAACACATTCCTTAATATTTCACCCAACTCCGATGAGATTATTAACCCGAGCGAACCCCGAATACTCTGGTATCCTCTAAAAAACGCATTTTTAGCAGGACAAGTGCTCATTGAGAGTGTTAATGATGTTGGCGAAAACTCATTGGCTATTGGCTACGAAACAAAAGCATCGGGAAATTACTCACAGGCTCTTGGTTTTTCATCACAAGCGTTAGGCGAGTATTCAACAGCAATTGGCAAAAATGCTACAGCACTTACAAATAATGCTTTTGCCTTTGGCGACGGAGCAAATGCTAAAAAATTGGACTCATACGCATTTGGTTCGGGAGCCATTGCCGATGGTATTGGTAGTTTTGCTTTTGGCTCATTTGGTCGCGATACAGCCACATTCCAACCATTAACCCAACCAACGCTAGCAGGAGCTAACTATGCCTTTGCCATTGGTTTGGGTGCTCAAGCTACTGGCCTTTCATCAACAGCACTTGGTATACTTTCATCATCCGAAGGGGATGCCTCTATGGCATTGGGAGTTGGCTCAAAAGCCATTGGCGAAAAATCATTGGCACTAAACATGGGTATTGCTCAAGGCGATTACTCGTTGGCCTACGGAAGATATTCCAAAGCTGAAGGAAACTACTCGATTGCAATTGGTAGAGGAGTATCGAGGCTAGGCAATATTGTATACAACCATGCATTAGGTTCACACTCAATTGCCTTAGGATACTCAAGAGCAAATGGCCTAAGTTCGGTGGGAATTGGATCTGCTACAGTTAATGGCGACAATTCATTCGGATTTGGTCATTCGGTTACTGTTACAGGCGATTATGCGGTTGGTATTGGAGTTGGAGTTGATGCTTATTCTTATGGTTCTGTGGTTGTTGGCTGGGACAATATTTTATCAGGAAACCCAACTACTTGGTCTGCAACAAACCCAATATTTGTAGTGGGAAACGGTAGCGGAAGCGTTCCATCGAATGCTATGACCATACTTTGGAACGGGAATGTGGGAATTGGCACTCATCAACCCAATAAGCTGCTTCATGTACAGGGTGATGCGCGAATTGAGGGAGATATTTTTTACGGAACAGGCACTGGAACATACAACAAACCCGATTTCGTATTTTCTGAAACCTATACTGAAGCATACCAAATTGAAGAGGTTGAGACTTTTATTAGCACAAACAATCACCTACCTTGGGTTACGCCTGCACATGCTGAGACCGATGGAGTTAACCTAACCCGTATGCAGTTTGAAACGCTCGAAACAGTTGAAAATCTTCAACTACAGCTTATAAAGCTGAACAAAAAGCATCAGGAGCAGCAAGAGATAATTGAAAAACAGGCTAAAGAAAACGCCGAGTTAAAGGCTCGCTTAGAACAGCTTGAAAAAATTGTGCTAGGTCAACCCTAGATAATTACTAATAACTGTAAAACTAAAGGGGCTGTTTCTTAACTGAGACAGCCCTTTCTTATGCCCTTTCTACCTCAACCAAATTGTCGTGAAATGCAGTTCCATGTCCCATGTCGGTTTCTCGTCCGCACGATAGGTTGTTAACTGCACAGCCCTCGGTTGCCCACCATCCGTTATGAATAACAACACAGCCTCTTTTTAGAGCAAAGGTAACCTGTGCTTTTACCCTTACTTCGCCCCTACTGTTAAACACCCGAACTAAATCGCCATCTTTTATTCGTCTTGCCTCAGCATCGCGTTTATTGATCTCAACAAAAGGGTCTGGGCTAATCATCTTAATAACCTCTAAATTGTTAAACTGGGAGTGAATTCTGTTCTTTGTATTTGGGCTCATTAAGTGCAACGGAAACTGGCTTTGGTGTTCGGTGCCATTGCCTTCGGCTGGCTGGTCGAACGTTGGTAAAGGGTTAACTCCCCATTGCTTTGCTGCTTGCTCCGATAAAAGTTCGATTTTCCCGCTTGGTGTATCGAAAACCTCATTGGCAAAAGGAATTTCTTCGAGTTCTGGGGCTAAAATAGGCCCCTCTTTTAGCTGCTCTAGCGATAGCTCTGGAAAACGTTCGAGCTTGCTATTTAAAAAGGCTATTACGCTTTCATCGCCAGGAGGGATTAACACATTTTCAACTTCTTGTTTGCTAATTCCCAATCTCAAAGCGAGTTCATAGTATATCTCATTCTCTGGCTTAACCTCTCCTGCTGGCTCAACAACCTTTTGCTTAAGCTGAACATAAGGATTCCAATACGAACCAATGATATCGCTTTGTTCAAACATATTTTTTGCAGGAAGAATTAGGTCGGCTTCAAGGGCTGTATCGGTATAAAACTGCTCAACTACAACCCTAAAATCGAGCTTACGAAATGCTTTAAGTACACTTGAGGTATCAGGATTTTGGGCTATTGGATTACCCCTTTCAACCCATATCATTTTTAGCGGGGGGTTGCTCGCAGATAGCATATCTGTACCTAACCGAGCCGTTGAAATAGAGCGGCGAATAATTCCATCGGGTTTTTCGGGTGGGTAGTAGCTTAAGGGTTCTAAAATATCGTCGAATACGTAGCTTTGCAAATTTGCGTAATGCCAACATGCGCCAGGCTTACCAATGTTACCTGTAAGAATCGATAGCGCTAACAAGCATCGAACTGTTTGTCCCCCGTTACTGTATCGTTGCATTCCGTAACCTGGAATAAGCGTCATTGGCTTAACGTTACCAATTTGCCATGCCAGCTTATAGATAAAACTTTCAGGAACACCAGTCACTTCCTCAGCCCACTCGGAGCTAAACTTCTTTACATGCTCTTTAAACGCAGCAAATCCCTTAACATTTCTGTCAATGTATTCATAATCGATCCAATCGTTCAGAATTAGAATATTGGCTATGGCAAGAGCCAGTGCACCATCCGTTCCGGGGTTTGGTTGGATTAGCATTGAAGCTCGCTGAGACGAATCGGTACGACGAGGGTCAATTACTACTAGCTTGGCCCCATTATCAATGGCTTGCCCAATAGGAATCATTTCCTGAATATTGCTTTCGGCTGGGTTTTTACCCCATAGTACAATTAGCTTAGCATTCGATAGATCCCAAGGAACGTTATGCTTATTTGCGCCAAGTGTTAAGCGAGTTGCCTCAAGGCCAGCAGGCCAGCACAAGTTGCCGTAAACAGTTGTTGCGCCACCATACAATTCCCGCCAGAACTTGCCGCTAAGCTCGTTAATTAAACCCGACATGCCGCTGGCAGCATAAAACATTACACTCTGAGGGCCATAAGTCTGCTTGTAGTGCATTAATCGTCCAACCAGAACATCGTATGCTTCATCCCAGCTAATGCGCTTAAATTTCCCCTGAGGGTCCTTTTTGTGAGGATACAAAATCCGTTGAGAGGAGTTAGCGCGCTCTACGTAGCTCAAACCCTTTAAACAAATACCCTCGGGAGTTGCTTTGTTAGCCGGATGAGGCTCAATACTTACTACTTTACCTTTATCCACAAAAACCTTAAAAGTACAAGTACTATAGCAGTTGCGTGGACAAGCGGTTGAGTATACTTTCATTTAATCTAAATGATGGAAATTGATTAGCTATTACCTTTTGGTTTCTTCGCGGTACTGCCAAGCAGTTATAAACTCCCCATTTTTGAAATGGTATATCGATCCGTTATCGTGCTCAACGCGTGTATAAAATGTTATAACACCATCTATATTGATAACAGTTCGGGTAAGCAATATTTTGTGGAGTTGAATCTTTTCTACCGTTCTTTCCGAATCATATCTCTCGTTTAAATCTTCTGTAGGTATTGGAGTTCCCCTGTTGGCGCTCCTTTCGGCCATTGCTCGCTGTTTCTGTAAATTTGCTTGTTGCTTAAGCTCTTCCTCTCGTTGCCTTTGCTCTTCGAGCAATTGCTTTCGCATTTCCTCTTCCCGTTTTCTAATGCGTTCCGTTTCTTGACGAATTCTTTCCTCCTCAAGTTTTCGGGCTTCTTCTTTTTGCCTAGCTTCCTCTTCAGCAATTCTTTTAGCTTGGGCAGCTGCGCGCTCACGTTCCTCCTGAGCTTTTTTAAGCTCCTCTTCCCTAAGCTTTGCATCGGTTAATGCTCGTGCTTCAGCTTCTTTGCGTTGGAGTTCAAGTTCAGCCTGACGGGCTTCCTCTTCAGCCTTACGACGTTCCTCTTCGGCAAGGCGACGCTGCTCGGCCTCTTGTCTTACCCGTTCCTGCTCGACTAAACGAGCCTCCTCCTCGGCTTTGCGGCGTGCTTCCTCAGCAATTCGGCGTTTTTCATCTTCCTGCCTCTTAATTTCTTCCAAACGTTTTCTTTCCTCTTCCTTTGCTACGGCCTCGGCTAGAGCTTTGGCATCGGCTTCTTTGCGTAGGCGATCAAGTTCTGCTTGGTAAGCTTCCTCCTCGGCTTTTCGTTGAGCCTCTTCGGCAAGGCGACGCTGCTCAGCTTCTTGCCTAATACGCTCCTGCTCAGCTTGCCGAGCTTCCTCTTCGGCTTTACGGCGTGCTTCCTCTGCAATTCGGCGTTTTTCTTCTTCTTGCCGTTTTAGTTCCTCTTGACGCTTGCGTTCCTCTTCTTTTGCTTTAGCTTCGGCTAATGCTCTGGCCTCGGCTTCTTTGCGCTGGCGCTCGAGTTCTGCTTGTCGGGCTTCTTCCTCGGCTTTTCGACGGGCTTCTTCGGCAAGGCGACGTTGCTCAGCCTCTTGACGAATCCTTTCCTGTTCGGCTATTCGGGCTTCTTCTTCGGCTTTTTTACGTGCTTCTTCTGCAAGACGACGCTTTTCGGCCTCTTGTCGCTTAAGCTCTTCCTGCCGTTTTCGTTCCTCTTCTTTTGCTTTAGCCTCCGCTAATGCTCGTGCTTCGGCTTCTTTGCGTTGGCGCTCAAGCTCTGCTTGTCGGGCAGCTTCTTCGGCTTTTTTCTTTGCCTCCTCGGCTAGGCGACGTTGCTCAGCTTCCTGCTTTTGCCTTTCAAGTTCTGCTTTTCGAGCCTCTTCGGCAGCCTTTTTACGTGCTTCTTCCTCTTGGCGGCGTTTTTCTGCTTCTTCAGCAATTCGTTGTTTCTCTTGCTGAATTTCTTTCTGACGAACCTCTTCGGCCAAACGCTTCTCTTCTTCACGAACCTGCTTTTGAAAGCTAGCAGTATAATCAGTATCGTAATCAAAATCATCTAAACGAGCATCGAATCGAATTTTGGCAACAGGGTTATCGTATGATTTTATTGCGCTTAAATCGGTTTGTGGTTCAAGCTCCACCTCAAAATCGATTATATTCTGGGTGTTTCGAGGAAAATCGGAGGGTACTCGCGTGTTAATGTTAATCTTTTTTGTTACGTAATCTTTCTTTTCAAAAGATAGGGTATAATCAGCATCAAATTCGAGTTTCACATCAACCTTTCCCCCTCGACCAGGCTGGTATGATGCAATACGAGAGCCATTTTTTAGCACAATAACCTGAGCGTTTTCTGTATCGCCTTTTTGTACCCTTAAACGTGAGTATATTTGCAATCCACCCTGCGCAAAGGTAATGCTTAATGTACTAAGGAAAAGAAAGGTAAGTACAATAAACGACTTTGCAAAAGCACTTTGCAAGCAGAAATTACAAAGTCGGAATATTGGATTATATGTTGATTTCAATTTCAAAATTATTAATGAATATTTCGCACTAACGATTGGTACTACAAATCTAAATTGTTGGAT
>CAZGQZ010000150.1:0-6604 GCA_964527985.1 uncultured Rikenellaceae bacterium
GCAAAGGTTTCTTCCTGAACAATTTGGTAGTGATTTTGTGCTTCAACCAGCGCAGGTACAACGTAGTTACCCGATGCGTACTTATCGCCCGACAGAACATCTCCGCCAAACAGGAGTTTTCCTCCCTCCTTTTGCGATTCTTCAATAGCATAGGTAAATGCATTCACCGAAGTTTTGTCGATAAGCGGACCAACCAGCGTTCCGTTTTCGAGCGGATTACCAATGTGCTCGCTAACGCTCTTGTAGGCTGTTTTCAGCTTTTCAACAACCTTGTCGTAAACGCTTTCGTGAACAATTAGCCTGCGAGTGGATGTACAACGCTGACCGGCTGTTCCAACGGCTCCGAATACAACCGATTTTATAGCCATCTCGAGGTTAGCACTTTCGGAAATAATCACTGCATTATTTCCACCTAACTCAAGAATTGAACGACCTAGACGCTCGCCAATAATGGCACCGAGCCTTTTCCCAACAGCTGTCGATCCTGTGATTGAGAACAACGGGATACGTTTATCTGCAGCAAAATTATCGCCCAAAACAGATGACTTAGCAATTACCAAATTAAAAACACCCTCTGGCACTTCGCACTCCTTAAGGACATCATTTATAATTTTTTGGGTTGCAATAGCGGTAAGGGGTGTTTTTGAGCTAGGCTTCCAAACCACCACATCGCCAGCAATGGCAGCAATCATGCTATTCCAAGCCCAAACGGCCACGGGGAAGTTAAATGATGTGATTAGCCCAACTATTCCCAAAGGCTGATACTGGTCGTACATTCTGTGCTCAGCTCTTTCGGAGTGCATGGTAAATCCATTGAGCAAACGCGATTGTCCCACGGCAAAATCGCAGATATCAATCATTTCCTGCACTTCGCCTAAACCCTCTTCGTATATTTTACCCATTTCGAGAGTTACCAGGTAGGCAAGATCTTCCTTCTTTTGCCTTAACGCATCACCAATTTTACGAACAACTTCGCCCCGCTTTGGAGCGGGAACTTTTCGCCATACCTTAAATGCTTCCTGTGCTTTTGCCATTACGGTTTCGTAATCGTCAATGCTAGCGTTTTTAACCTTTGCAATTGGCTTACCGTCAATTGGAGAAATCGAAGTTGACTCGTCGCCTCTGGCAGCTAACCAGTTGCAACCGGTGCTAACACCGCTGTTTAGCTCTTCAATTCCTAGTCGTTTTAATGCTTCTTTCATGTTTACTATTTAATTTTTAAAATAATTAGTTACTCCATCATGTAAGGATATCTGTAATCGGTAATTGGGACAAAAGCCTCTTTTATGGTACGTGGGCTTACCCAGCGAACTAGGTTAAACTCGCCCCCTGCCTTATCGTTTGTTCCCGATGCACGCGATCCGCCAAATGGCTGAAGTCCAACAATTGCTCCAGTTGGCTTATCGTTAAAATAGAAGTTACCTGCAGCATAGCGCAACCTATCGCAAAGCTGACCAAGCGCTACCCTATCTCTACCGAAAATAGCACCCGTTAAGCCATATGGCGATGTTGTATCGCAAAGTTCAACTGCCTTATCCAAATCCTTATCCTCGTAAACAAATACTGTTAGTACAGGTCCAAAAATTTCTTCCTCCATCGATTTAAACCTTGGGTTTGTAGTCTCAATAATTGTAGGTCGAATAAAGTACCCAGTGCTATCATCGTAAGTTCCACCCGCAATAATCTCGGCTTCGGGCGACGATTTAGCAAACTCGATGTAACTAACAATATTCTTATACGATTTGTTGTCGATAACAGCGTTCATAAAGTTTTTATGGTCCATAACATCTCCCATCTTTATGTCTTCGGTCATCTCAACTAACATTTTTTTTATGCTAGGCCATAACGATTTTGGCACGTACATACGCGACGATGCTGAACACTTCTGTCCTTGGTACTCAAACGAACCCCTAACGGCATTGGCCGCTACCTCAAAAGCATCGGCTGATGGGTGAACAAAGATGAAATCTTTTCCACCTGTTTCGCCCACAAGCCTTGGATACGATTTGTAGTTAGGAAGATTTTTTGAAACCGTTCCCCATAGGTGGTTAAAAGTACCATTTGAACCCGTGAAATGGATTCCTGCCAAATCTTTCGACTGCAATACCTCATTCCCAATTACTGGTCCGCTCCCTGGCACGAAGTTGATAACACCCGCTGGTAAGCCAGCCTCCATAAAAATTTTCATTAGGTAATAGTTCGAAAGTATTGCAGTTGTAGCAGGTTTCCAAACAGTTGTATTACCCATCATTACCGGAGCCATGTTGAGGTTCGATGCTATTGATGTAAAGTTGAAAGGACTAACGGCAAACACAAACCCTTCGAGCGCTCGAAACTCCATTCGGTTGAGCTGATTGAAAGCCGATTTAGGTTGAATTTGGTAGATACGACTTGCAAATGAAGCGTTGTATTTTAAAAAGTCGATGGTTTCGCAAACAGCATCAATTTCCGATTGGAAGATATTCTTGCTCTGCCCGAGCATGGTTGAGGCGCTAACCAACGCACGATATTTTGTTGATATCAGTTCGGCTGCTTTTAGCAGGATTGACGCACGAACTATCCATGCAAGATTCGACCAAATTTTTTGCGCTTTCAAAGCGCTATCAATGGCCATCTTCACTTCTTTCTCGGTAGCTTTGTGATATTTTGCAAGCACAACAGAATGGTTATGTGGCATTACCACATTTTCGGTTATCCCTGTTCTTACCTCTTTCCCATTAATAATTAAGGGTATTTCAATTTCAGTGGTCGATTGCCTTTTAAGCTCGTTATCGAGAGCAATACGCTCGGGACTCCCCTTAAAATAGTCGAAAATTCTTTCGTTTTCGGGCACCTGAAAATTGTACACTGCATTGTTCATTTCCGGAAACTTTTAAATCGTTATGTTTATTTTTTCATATCGGCGACAAAACTAATATTATTAGCGAACTAAAAAAATGAGAAATACCTTTTTATGGGTATTATACAAAAAAAGTGAGGTTGAACATTATGTTCAACCTCACCAAATATTACTGGATAGAATAATAAACTATTCGTATTCCTTTAGAATATCGGCTACACCATCGGGCGATACTCGTCCGTACACTTTTTCGCCAACGGTTACAACTGGCGCCAAACCGCATGCGCCAACGCAGCGTAAGCAGCTAATTGAGAATTTTCCATCGGGAGTAGTTTCGCCAACGTTAATGTTAAGCCTACGCTTAAACTCGTCGACTACTTTCTCGGCACCACGCACGTAACAAGCTGTACCTGTACAAATGCTAATTGGGTGCTGACCCTTTGGAATCATGGTAAAGAACGAGTAGAAAGTAACTACACCGTAAACTTTAGCCTCAGAAATATTTAGCTCTTGCGCAACCACTTCCTGAACCTCAGCAGGTAGGTAGCCAAAATGTGTTTGTGCCTTATGTAGCACATTAATTAGCTCACCGGGTTGATTGTTGAAGGATTTGCAAATCTCCTTGAGCTTGGCAACATCCTCTTTTTTTAGCTCAACTTTAATATGTGACATCTCTAATCCTCCAATTTTAAATGTAAATATCCTTAGGTCCTTTATCGAAGTAGTGGGTATGTAGCAAGTGATGTGCCTTCTCGCTCATTGGTTTACCCAAGAATTCTTCGTAAAGTTTAATAATATATGGGTTTTCGTGCGACTTACGGATTGGCTTACCAGCATCCTCTTTGTAGATAGCCTCGGTACGCGCCTTAAGTATTGCTGAGTCGCCATGGTGTAGAGGCTGACCTCCGCCACCAATACAACCACCTGGGCAAGCCATTACCTCAATTGCATGGTAGTTTGCCTTTCCGCTACGAACGTCTTCGAGTAGCTTACGTGCATTACCCAATCCGTGTGCAATGCCAATATTTATTGGTAGTCCATTAAAGTCAACTGTTGCCGAACGAATTCCTTCCATTCCACGTAGCTGCTCAAAGTCAATTTTCTCTAGCTTCTTGCCAGTTTGAACTTCGTATGCTGTACGTGTTGCTGCTTCAATAACACCACCAGTTGCGCCAAAAATTACAGCAGCTCCGGTTGATTCGCCAAGTGGGCGATCGAAATCCTGCTCCTCAAGATCGGCAAAATTGATATTGAACTCTTTGATTAGGTGAGCCAGTTCGCGGGTTGAGATAGAGAAATCAACATCGGGATTTCCATCAACTTTAAACTCGTCGCGTTGTGCTTCGTATTTTTTTGCCAAACATGGCATAACCGAAACTACAACTAAATCTTCGCGCTTAATATTCATCTTCTCAGCAAAGTAAGTTTTGGCTATGGCACCAAACATTTGCTGTGGCGATTTTGCCGACGATGGAACATCGAGCATATCGTTGAAGTTGTGCTCAAAGAAGTTCACCCAGCCTGGGCAGCAGCTGGTAAGAATTGGTAGTTTCACGCTCTTATCGCCATTAAGGTGGCGAGTTAAACGGTCGAGAAGCTCAGTACCTTCCTCCATAATGGTGAGGTCGGCAGCAAAGTCGGTATCGAAAACTTGGTCGAAGCCTATCTCCTTAAGCGCAGCAACCATTTTGCCAGTAACAATGGTACCTGGTTTCATGCCAAACTCCTCGCCTAAAGCAACACGAATTGCAGGAGCAGTTTGTACAATAACCTTTTTGGTAGGATCGGCTAAAGCACGAATTACCTTTGGTGTATGGTCAACCTCGGTTAATGCACCAGTTGGGCAAACGGCCACACACTGTCCGCAGTATGTACAAGGCGACTTCTCGAGATTTTGCTCAAATGCTGGAGCAACTACTGCTTGGAAACCACGGTTAACAGCGTTAAGCGCACCTACGGTTTGAACAGTGTTACACATCATCTCGCACCTACGACACATGATACACTTATCGAGGTCGCGAATTATTGAGGGCGATGTATCAACTCGGTATGTGCTCATCTCAGCATACTCTTCACCAGGAATAGACCTTACGCCAAGTTTAATGGCCATGTCTTGCAGCTCGCAATGTCCGCTTTTCGCACATGTTAGGCAATCCTTTGGGTGATCGCTGAGGATAAGCTCAAGAATTGTTCTGCGGGCGTTGATAACCCTCATGGTATGCGTTTTAACTACCATACCTTCGGTACAATCGGTTGAGCATGAAGGGGCAAGGTTTCTGCGACCCTCAACCTCAACAACGCAAATACGGCAGCCAGCAGGCTTATTCTCAATGTTAAGATCTTTTAGCTCCATGTAGCATAGCACAGGGATATCGATTCCCAATTGCTTAGCCGCTTTGTAGATTGTGGTGCCCTTGGGAACCTCAACTACCTTATTATCTATGGTTAATTTTACTGTTTCCATTTATGCTTCTCCCCTTTATTGAATGTTGATGGCACTAAATTTACACTTCTCGATGCAAGCACCACACTTAATACAGATTGATGTATCGATAAAGTGAGCCTTTTTGCGCTCGCCGCTAATTGCGTTTACCGGACAAACCCTTGCACAGGCTGTACATCCAACGCACGCTTCGGCATCGATAACGTACTGCATTAGGGCTTTACACTGACCTGCACGGCACTTGTGATCTTTCACATGCTCTAGATACTCATCATAGAAATTGTCGAGTGTTGAAAGAACTGGGTTTGGCGAAGTTTGGCCAAGTCCGCAAAGCGATGAATCCTTAATAACCTCACTAAGGTTGCGCAAGCGATCGAGCTCTTCCATGGTACCTTTTCCTTCGCAAATTCTTTCGAGCACTTCGTATAAGCGCTTATTTCCGATGCGGCATGGAGCACATTTTCCGCAGCTCTCCTCAACGGTAAAATCGAGATAGAATTTAGCAACTGACACCATACAATCGTCCTCATCCATTACGATCATACCACCCGAACCCATCATTGAGCCAACAGCAATAAGGTTATCGTAATCGATGGGAGTATCGAGGTGCTTCTCGGTTAAGCAACCACCCGATGGACCACCAGTTTGAACAGCTTTAAACTTTTTGCCATCCTTAATTCCACCACCAATTTCGTAAATTACCTCACGGAGGGTAATTCCCATTGGCACCTCGATAAGTCCAACGTTATTTATCTTACCTGCAAGAGCAAAAACTTTTGTTCCCTTTGATTTTTCGGTTCCAATTGATGCGAACCACTCGGCACCCTTTAGGTAAATTACGGGGATATTTGCGAATGTTTCAACGTTATTCACGTTGGTTGGTTTACCAAGGTAACCACTTTCAGCGGGGAATGGAGGCTTAACGGTAGGTTCACCCCTATCGCCTTCCATTGAGTGGATAAGCGCTGTTTCCTCACCACAAACAAATGCTCCGGCACCGTAACGAATCTCAATATCGAAATCGAAACCGCTACCTAAAATATCCTTTCCAAGCAATCCGTACTCGCGAGCTTGCTCTAAAGCAATCTTTAATCTTTCAATTGCGAGTGGATACTCTGCACGGATGTAAATTAGGCCTTTGGTTGCACCAATACAGAAACCGTTAATAGTCATAGCCTCAATTACAGAGTGTGGGTCACCCTCAAGGATTGAACGGTCCATAAATGCCCCTGGGTCACCCTCATCGGCATTACAAACTACGTACTTCTGATCGGCCTTATTTTTAGATGCAAACTCCCACTTTAATCCTGTTGGGAATCCTC
>CAZGQZ010000151.1:0-4163 GCA_964527985.1 uncultured Rikenellaceae bacterium
CGCGTGAAATGGGTGGGACTTTTATAATTTGGGTTCGCGAAAGTATTGTGCCAATTATGCTATTGGGATGCTCCGAGACCATTAAGAAAACAGTTTTCTCGGGAGGCTCCTCAATTAGCTTTAGCAGCTTATTGGCTGCAAATAGGTTCATCCGCTCCGGAAGCCAAATAACCATAACCTTGTACTCGGCCTCAAAGCTTTTAAGGCTAATTTTTTTTATTACCTCTGAGCCTTCGCTTGTGCTAATAATGCCTAGCTTATTCTCAAGTCCAATGGTTGAATACCATTGCGATTCGGTAAAATATGGATTGTTAAGTATGGTTTCGCGCCATTGCTGTAAATGAGCATCGCTGCCCTTACCGGTTTTTTCGTCGTCGTCTTCCTTTTTGGTTTCGTTTACCGGAAATACGAAGTGCAAATCGGGATGGATAAGCTTTTGGTACTTATGGCACGATGGGCATTCGCCGCACGAGTCGTTGTCGCTTTTGTTTTGGCACGAAATGTACTGTGCATAGGCAATGGCAAGAGCCAACTTTCCGGTTCCCTCATACCCGGCCAACAGCTGTGCGTGTGCTATCCTGCCTTCCTTAACGCTTTTTATCAGCTTTACTTTTACCTCTTTCTGACCAACAATATCTTTAAACTGCATAATACCTCTAAGTAATTTAAATCAAGGTTTCAAAGTTAGCAAAAAAGGATGAGAAGTTTTGCTTAATCCAATCATCCTCCCCCAAACGATTGCGTTGAAATGTAGTGCAATGCGCAAGCTCTACCAACAGTTTTTCGTATCTTTGCTATGGATATTAAACTAAAACATACGTAATCATGATTAGCTTTGAATCATACAACTTTGCAGGTAAAAGGGCAATAATTCGCGTTGACTTTAACGTTCCTCTCGATGGAAACCAGAAGGTAACCGATGATAACCGCATTAGGGCTGCTCTTCCAACCATTAAAAAGGTTCTTAGCGATGGCGGTTCTGCCATCCTAATGTCGCACCTTGGAAGGCCAAAGCAAGGCCCCGAGGATAAGTTCTCGCTTAAGCACATTATCTCTACGCTTGAGAGTAAGCTTGGCACTTCGGTTAAGTTTGCCCCCGATTGCATTGGCAGTGAGGCGGTGCAACTAGCAAGTGGCCTAAAAGGTGGCGAGGTGCTTTTGCTCGAAAACCTTAGGTTTTACAAAGAAGAAGAAAAGGGAGATGAGGGTTTTGCGCAAAAATTGGCAAGCCTAGCCGATGTTTACGTTAACGATGCATTTGGAACTGCTCACCGTGCACATGCATCAACTACCATTATTGCCAAGTTTTTCCCTCAAAACAAGATGTTTGGGTTCCTGATTGAGAGCGAACTGGCAGGGCTCGACAAAGTGCTTCACAATCCGCAAAAACCCTACACTGCCGTGTTGGGCGGAGCAAAGGTTAGCACCAAAATTACCATTATTGAAAATTTGCTAGATAAGGTTGACAACCTAATTATTGGTGGTGGCATGATGTTTACATTTATCAAAGCGCTTGGAGGAAAAATTGGCGCATCGATGGTGGAAGATGATAAGCTGCAAATGGCTTTGGATATACTTGAAAAGGCAAAGGCAAAGGGTGTGAAAATTCTGTTGCCAACCGATACAGTTATTGCCAATGAGTTTAACAACGATGCTAATACCGATACCGTTAAGGTTGATGAAATTCCCGATGGCTGGCTTGGTTTAGATATTGGGCCCGAATCTGTTGCTCTGTTTTCAAAGGTTATTGAGGAGTCGAAAACCATACTTTGGAACGGACCAATGGGTGTTTTTGAGATGGCCAAATTTGCCGAAGGCACCAAACTAGTTGCTAAAGCCATGGCAAGTGCAACAGCAAATGGAGCATTTAGCCTTGTTGGTGGCGGCGATTCGGTTGCTGCAGTTAACCAGCTTGGATTGGCCAACGAGGTTAGCTACGTATCAACCGGAGGAGGTGCTTTGCTCGAGTATCTTGAGAATGGCGACCTGCCAGGCATTAAGGCCGTAAGAGATTAATTTCACAGCAATTATATGGCTAAAGCGGCAAGGTTTATCCTGCCGCTTTTTTTGTTCAATTAGCAAAGCATAATTGTATAACTTTGTGGCAATGAATATTGATTTATCACATAACATTTTTGATGTTAATAGCGAAAGTTTCGAAAGGCTTGCACTTGATGTTTTTCGCTATCAGGCTGTGCATAACGAGGTTTATGCAAAGTTTTTGTCGCTGCTCAAAATCAATATTGCTGATGTAGAGTCGGTGCAAAAAATTCCGTTTTTGCCCATTTCGTTTTTTAAAACCCACAAGGTTTATACTGGTTCCAGTGAGCATGAAATTGTATTTACTAGTAGCGGAACAACAGGCGCTGAAACCAGCAAGCATTTTGTAAAGTCGCTTAACATTTACGAGGAAAGTTTCACAAAGGCGTTTAGCTATTTTTATGGAGATATTAGTAAATACTGCATATTAGCGTTACTCCCTTCGTACCTCGAACGTGAAGGTTCGTCGCTTGTTTACATGGCAAACAGGCTTATTAGCGATAGCCAGCATCCGCAAAGCGGATTTTTTCTCCACAACCCCGATGTGCTAGTCAGAACTCTTGTAATGCTTGAGGCTTCAGGTCAACCCACTATCCTTATTGGGGTTACGTTTGCACTCCTCGAGTTAGCCAAAAAGCACAGCTTAAAGCTAAGCAACACAATTGTTATGGAAACTGGCGGGATGAAGGGGCGCGGAAAAGAGCTAATCCGAAGCGAGATGCACAAAATACTTATGGATGCATTTGGTATAAATGCAGTTCACTCGGAGTACGGAATGACCGAACTTCTCTCGCAGGCCTACTCCAAAGGCGATGGAATTTTTGCAACTCCCCCCTGGATGAAAGTGCTGGTTCGTGATGCGTACGATCCGTTTACACTTCTTCCAGCCGAGCGATCGGGAGTTCTCAATATAATCGATTTGGCCAATGTGCATTCATGCTCATTTATCCAAACCGACGATTTGGGTGTTGTGCATAGCAATGAAACCTTCGAGGTTTTGGGCAGGTTAGATGGCAGTCAGATTAGAGGTTGTAACCTTTTGGTTTTGTAATAAAAACCACTGCCAGCAGCGCTGGCAGTGGAAACCTAAAGAACCATGAAAAAGCAATTAAACCTCATTAACCAAAAGGTTACGTTGCTTTTTATCGCTTAACCCCTAGCTTTTTTGCTATATCGTTGGGTAAAGCATCTTTATGCACCATTATGGCAACCGTTTTCATTCTAACGTATTGCTCCGACATGTGCAAATATCCATCGAAAATATGGTCGGAACTACCCCACGAGTTTTTTGTAAGGTAGTAAGTATTCCCATTCTGATCCTTTGAAATGCCCGTGATGTGCATTAAATGGTCGTCGGTTGTTGTATAGTTATCAAATGTTTGCTGGCGTAGCTCCTGCGTTACTTTAACCTCAGGTACAATTGTGTTAAACTCGTAAATCTTACTAGTAAGCTCATCTTCGGGTATTTCGGCCCACTTGGCCTGCTCGCTATCGCTCATTTCGGTTACTTTCACCTGAGGTAAAACGGCTAATCCCTTGCGGTAAGCAAATCCCTTTTCGCTTGTATCGCCATCCCAGCAAACAGTGTAGCCATTTTCAATGGCATTGTTCATTATATTTATTAGCTCATCAATTGGGATATTGTAGTAAGGTTTATGCGCCCAGTTGTCGGGAACCTCAAGTACAATGGGCTGGTAAAATGGCTGGTGGTTATACGATGTAAGCTCAATGTAGCTATCAAGATCAAGGCCTAATTCCTCAGCAAACGAATTTGGAGTGTAGTTTTTGCCGTTAGCTGTAAACTGGTTGGGCGTAGGGCCAAAATATGCATCGAGCACGTTGTTGTATGCCAATTGCCATGCTGTTGAGAGTTTGCGATTTGGGTTTTTAACTACAGCATCCAGAATACTGCTCAGTATAGTGGCTAGTTCGGAATGAACGTGCATGCTTTCGCCATAGCTATTGCCAGCGTATGCACTTTCGGGTAATGCTCCGTATTCAGCAATTACAGCTAGTACATCGTGAGCCTGTCCGCCCTGCCCAAAATTATTTGCACCATGAAAACGAACATACCTTTCGGCTTTGTTTGCGTAGGCATGCCTAACAAAGAACATAGGCGACAG
>CAZGQZ010000151.1:4263-6535 GCA_964527985.1 uncultured Rikenellaceae bacterium
GTAATAGTTTAAAGGTATAAGCTTATTTTTTTGCCATTCACCAAAATTTTCCAGCATAATGTTATTAAAAAAATAAGAACATTTTAAACAAATGTATATATTGCGTAATGTTTCAGAAGAACTCTAAACCCTAAATTTAAATAGTATGAAAAAATTAGCAGCATTTTGCTTAGCGGTTGCCGCATTTTTACCAGCAACCCTATATGCCGGTGGCATAGTAACAAACACCAACCAAAGCGCATCGTTTATTCGTATGCCTGCCCAAGATGCAACCATTAGCATCGAGGGTGTTTACTTTAACCCTGCTGGTTTGGTGCATTTAGATAATGGCTTCTACGTATCGTTAAGTAGCCAAACGGTATCGCAAACCCGTGAGATAAGCAGTACCTTTGATATGAATAAAACGGAATTTCAGGGCGATGTTTTTGCACCCGTTTTCCCAACCTTTTACGCAGTTTACAAAAAGGATAAGGTTGCCTACTCGCTTGGTGTTAATCCCATTGGTGGCGGAGGTAGCGCCAACTTTGAGAATGGCTTGCCCTCGTTTGAGCAAATGGTAGCAGTGCTTCCACTTTCCTTAACAGCTCAAGGCATACCAACGACAGAGTATAGCATGAAGAGCTCGTTTAATGGTTCATCGCTAAACTGGGGCATTCAGTTTAATGCATCGTATGCACTTAACGATATGATTTCGCTTAGCCTTGGTTTTAGGTATGTAATTGCAAACAATACCTACGAAGGATACCTTAAGGATGTAATGATAAATCCCAACCAACCAATTTTTGGTGCTCAGTATGATGGTACTAATATGGTTTCTGCTCCTCAGTTTTTTACCGATGCCTCTAACACTTTTGGAGGATGGGCTGCTGGGGCAAATTCGTACTATGTAGGCTTACAGGGTATTGTTGACGGAGGTGGAGGAGGAGTGCTTCTTGAAGACGGAACTGGTGCAGGTTTAACTGAAACAGAAATTGCACAAATACAAGGTTTAGTTATGGCAGCAGGTCAAGATCCAACAGGTATGGATATTCAAACTGCACAAGCAGTTTTGGGTGCTGCTGCACCTGTTTTTACAGCTAACTCCGAGGCAATGGCTGCCAACGCTGCAGCTACCTCCGATATGGAAGTTGACGCATCGCAAAGCAGTTTTGGCATTTCACCAATTATTGGTGTTAACCTTAAGTTTTCCGACAACCTTAACGTTGCCCTTAAATACGAGCACAAAACGGAGATGACCCTTACCAACAAAACAGTTATTGACAATACTGGCCTTTACCCCGATGGCGCTAAAACGCCAAACGATATGCCTTCGCTGCTAACCGTGGGTGTTGGGTATCGTCCAACCGAAAAGCTGTTTGTTACAGGTGGTGTTCACTACTACTTCGACAAGAATGCTAACTATGGCAAAAAGATAAATAGTGAATTTGTTGATAACGAAGAGGTGCTAGATGCCAACTCGTGGGAAGCTGCTCTTGGATTGGAGTATGCAATTAACGATAATATAATAGCCAGCATTGGTTACCTTCGCACACAGTCGGGTGCAAATGATAAGTTTCATACCGATTTAGGCCATAGCCTAAATACCAACTCTGTTGGTTTGGGCGGAAAGTATTTGTTAAGCGAAAAGCTGGGCATTAATCTTGGTTATATGTACACCGCATACGAAGGATACACTAAAGATTTTACAGGTTACGAAGAAACCTACAATCGTAAAGCAATGGTTGCAGCCATTGGTTTCGATTATAAATTTTAGGCTTTAATAACACACAAATTCAGGACCTGACAGGTGAAGCCTGTCAGGTCTTTATCATTATGAGAAATATTGCATTAGCATTTCTGGTTTTATTCCTGTTATGCCTACAGGCAAAGGGGCAAGTTCGGATTGTCGATAATCCTGCCGTTGCCCAGCAATCGCACCCCGAGCTAAAAGTCGATCAGATTTTATTCTACCCCGATTCGGTAGTGGTTAGGCTATCAATACTAAATCAGCTAAGCGAGGGTGGCTGGTTTTGTGCCGATAGGAATACGTTCATTGAAGATCCCGATAGCTTTACGCGTCACAAGTTGATTGGAAAAACGGGGATTCCATGGTGTCCCGATGCGCACAGGTTTACTAAGGTAGGAGAGGAGTTGGCGTTTTCGCTTGTTTTTCCAGCAATAGCTGGAAATCCTGAAACGTTAAACATAGTTGAGGTTTGCGACAAGTCGTGTTTTGAGCTTAAAGGGATTATTTTGAGCGAGAAGCTAAACCGAGATATTCGCCTATTCGATG
>CAZGQZ010000152.1:0-6441 GCA_964527985.1 uncultured Rikenellaceae bacterium
TGCTGCAGGTATTGAACTCTCTCAACCCTCAATTACAACAAGCGAAGACGGAACCAATGCTTCATTCGGAGTTAGGCTTACAGCCGAACCTGCGAGCAATGTGGTCTTGTCAATCTCTGGCCTCGACGCCACAGAGGGATCCATAAGCACAACCTCGCTTACCTTTACGCCAGCAAATTGGGATATTTATCAAAACCTAACGGTTACAGGTGAAGACGACGAAGAGGAGGATGGAAATCAAACCTATGATCTAACTATTTCATACGCAAGTGGTGATGTTGACTTTACATCGGTTTCAGCAAGCGTTCAGGTTACAAATATTGATGATGATGAGGCAGGTATTACTGTTTCGCCCCAAAGCCTGACAATTACCGAAGGTAATAGCGCAAACTTTAGCATATCGCTTAGTTCGCAGCCAACCAACGATGTTACAGTTAGCATTTCATCACCCGATGTTAACGAGCTTACCGTTTCGCAATCGAGTGTTACGTTTACGCCAGCTGATTGGGCACCAAAGCAAATTACCGTAAACGCAATTGACGATAATGTTGACGATGGCAATTTGGCTTACACCATCACGCTATCAAATGCAGTTAGCAGCGATGCAAACTACAGCGGTATGCCTGTGAGCGATGTTACGGTTAACGTAACCGATATTCATACGGCTGGCATAACCGTTTCGTCGGCAAGTGCAAATACAACCGAAGCGGGTGGCACGGCAACCTTTAGCGTTGTGCTTAACACCAAGCCCACAGCAAATGTTACCATAACTTCGGCTTCGCTCGATGCCACTGAAGGTGTGGTAACTACCAATGGGTCAATTTCCTTCAGCGCTGCTAATTGGGATACCCCTCAGCAGGTTACCGTTAGAGGTGTTGACGATGATATTGACGATGGTGACCAGGCCTATCAGGTTAGCGTTCAGGTAAGCAGTGCCGATCCGAACTATGGAAGTGCACTAAATACTTTTATTGACGTTACTAACGAGGACGATGACACTGCTGGCGTTACTGTTACACCAATTTCAGGTTTGGAAACAAACGAAGGTGGCGGAACCGCTAGTTTTACGGTTCAGCTAAACACTGAGCCAACAAGAGATGTTACCCTTAGCTTTGTGTCCGACAACACTGATGAAGGAACGGTTAGTCAAGCATCGATCGTATTTAATTCAACTAACTGGAATAACCCAAGGTCCATTACTTTAACAGGTCAGGACGATGACGTTGCCGATGGACCTCAAACGTACATAGTTACAATTTCGGCAAGTAGTGAGGATCTGACTTATAATGGCATTGCCATACAATCGGTTAGTGCCACAAACCTCGACGATGATGTGGTAGGCGTTAACGTTTCGGCAATTAGCGGAAATACTACGGAGGCAGGCGGTACGGCTACATTTACGGTGAGCCTTAATAGCCAACCAACTAATTCGGTTACAATTAGTAGTGCTTCAAACGATGCCACAGAAGGGACGGTTAGCGCAAACTCAACCATTGTGTTCAACAGCTCAAATTGGAGCACTCCACAAACGGTAACCGTTAGGGGCGTAAATGATTTTGTTGCCGATGGCGATATTGCATATACCGTAAGCCTTTCGGCTTCAAGTTCCGATGCTGCTTATAATAACATTGCAATTGGAAATGTAAATGTAGTTAACGAGGACGATGATGTGGTTGGGCTTATTCTTTCCACAGGTTCAGTTCAAACTTCAGAACCTGATATTGCCGATAGTTTTACCGTTACCTTACAATCGCAGCCAACGGCTGGTGTAACCATTAATATTTCATCAACCGATGAGAGCGAGGGAATAGCTTCACCTGCCACGCTCAACTTTAATGCAACCAATTGGGATACACCCCAAACGGTAACGGTTACAGGTCAAGATGACGATATGGTGGATGGAACAATTGCCTACCAGATAATTATCAACTCCTCATCATCGGCCGATTTACAGTACGCTGCATTAGCAAACGAAACGGTTACCGCCGAAAACTTAGACGATGATGTTGCTGGAATTTCCGTAGCTCCATACGCTGGTTTGTCAACTACTGAAGCTGGCGGTACTGCGCAATTTTCAGTTGTGCTTAACACACGACCTCAGGCTGACGTTAGCATTCGCATGACATCTAGCGACACTGCCGAGGGTGTAATCACGAACGTTTCTCGAGGTAGCTTCGATATTGATGCTAATGAGGCTTTCGTTACATTTACTCCCGACCAGTGGAATAGCCCCGTTACGGTTACAGTAACAGGTATCGACGATAGCTACGATGATGGCGATAAAGCGTATAGCATAATTACAGAAATTCCTCAAACTACCGATCCACACTACAGCGTAATTAATCCTCGCGATGTATCGCTTACTAATTTAGATGATGATTCGTGGGGACTTATAATATCTCCTTCAACGCTAACCGTAAATGAGGATGGTGCAAGTCAATCGTTTAGTATAACTTTGACTAGCCAGCCAACACACGACGTTGAAATTCCGCTTTATTCAACCAACGCGGCAAGGCTAACGGTTTCTCATGCATCGGTAACTTTTAATGCAGCCAGTGCAACCGATTGGCAAACGCCAAAGGTAATTACAGTTACTCCAGTAAACAACCAAATTGACGAAGGCGATGAGGAGATTACGATCGTTACCGATCGCATTATTTCTGCCGATGTTAACTATGGTAACTACAATCCTTCAAATGTTACGGTTCAGTTTATTGAGGATGATGAGGCTGCAATAAACGTTTCGCCAATATCGGGGAACACTACCGAAGGAGGGGGTCAGGCAACCTTTACCCTAGTTCTTAATAGCCAACCCACAGCCGATGTTACCATTGGCATTTCATCATCTAACATTGATGAGGGTACAGTTTTACCCGCTTCGGTTACTTTTACTCCTTTAAATTGGAATGTTGAGCAAACCGTAACCGTTACAGGTGTTGACGATGCTGCCATCGATGGTAATGTTGTTTACTATATTGAGTTTGCCAATGCTGTTAGCGCCGATTTAACCTATGATGAAATGGTTATTCCAAGCGTTGAGGTTGTTAATGAGGACGACGACAGTGCTGGGGTATCGGTTTTCCCAATTAGTGGTTTGGTAACCAACGAGGCTGGACAAACGGCAACCTTTACAGTGAGGCTAAATACTATTCCAACCCACGATGTAGCAATTAGCGTTGTTTCAAGCAACGAAACCGAGGGTACCGTTTTGCCTGCTATGCTTACCTTTACATCGGGTAACTGGAATGTACCCCAAACGGTAACCATTACAGGTGTGGACGATTTGGTTGACGATGGAAATCAATCCTACACCATTAACCTTGCCATTGAGTCAACTGGCGATGTTAACTACCAACCTGTTTCAATCCAAAGCGTTGCCGTAACAAATAACGACGATGTAACGCCTCGTCCAAATAACGATGCAGCCACAACCGATCAGGAGAATAGCGTAACTATCGATGTGCTTAGCAACGATTTGGGCCTCGATTATGCTCCAGTAACAGTATCGGTTATCAGTCAACCTGCACAGGGTACTGCTGTGGCAAATGCTGACAATACAGTAACATACACTCCAAACAGATACTATCACGGCGATTTCAACTTTACCTACACGGTATGCAACTCGCTTGGTAATTGTGCCGAAGCACAGGTTACCGTTACTGTCGATAGGGTTAACGTTGTGCCCATTGCCAATTCCGATTTTAGGGGAACATCAATGAATACTCCTGTTGATGTTGATGTGTTGTTTAACGATGATAATCTGTACGATATTCCATTGACAGTTACAGTTGTTGGTTCCGCATCACCTTCGGGTAGCCTTGAGGTTACTGCTGAGAATACGGTGATTTTTACCCCTGCTGCAGATTATGTTGGCGAAGCCACATTTACCTACCGTGTAACCGATAACGATGGCGAATTCGATGAGGCGCTTGTCACTATCACCGTTAGAGAGGAAAACCATACGCCAGTAGCCAACAACGATAACGTAACGGTTATTAAGAACACTCCTGAAACCATAAACGTGCTGGCTAACGATAGCGGATTGGACGATGGCTTTGGCTCAATGAGCATTCATACTCAACCAAGCAGTGGTTCAGTTGTCATAAACGATAACCGAACGGTTACATATTCTCCAAATCCCGATTTTGTTGGTAACGATAGCTTCGAATACTTTATTGAAGATATTGATGGCGACTACGATTTAGCCACAGTCCAAATTACTGTAATTGAACAACCAAATGCTGTTCCTGTTGCCTTCGATGATTCGCGTGCAACCGAAATGGATACTCCAATTACGGTTGATGTGCTATTTAACGATACTGGTTTAGATGATGGCGTTGATGCGCTCAATATAGCCTCTAGCCCTTCAAACGGGGTCGTTGTTGTTAACCCCGATTTCACCATCACCTACACGCCAAATAGCGGATACCTTGGCACTGAAACGTTCAGGTATCAGGTGTGCGATGTTGACGGCGATTGCTCTAATACAGCACTAGTTACAATTATTGTTAAGCCAACAGGAACGAATCATAATCCGGTTGCCGCCGACGATGAGGCTAGCACTTTCGTTAATACATCTGTTGACATTGATGTTCTTTCTAACGATGGTGGACTTGAGGATGGACTTGGAAATATTTCAATTCATACCACACCTGAATTTGGTAACGCAACTGTTAATGCCAATAATACTATTACCTATACTCCATCGTATATGTTTACGGGAGTAGTTACCTTCCAATATTTAGTTTCCGATGCCGATGGCGACTTCGCCATGGCCACCGTAACGGTAACCGTTGAGGAGAAGCCCAACTCAATCCCTGTAGCCAACGACGTGAGCGTGGCCACCAGCTTCAACACGCCACGGGTAATCGAAGTGCTTTACAATGATGCAGGGCTTGCCGATACGCCCATAAGCGTTAGCCTACGCCAGCAGGCTGCGCCCGAGCAGGGCGAGGCTGTGGTGAACGGCGACAACACCGTAACATTCACCCCCGCCACCGACTACGTAGGCGTTGCCACCTTCGAGTACACGGTAACCGATGCCGATGGCGATAGCGATTGGGCTACCGTAACCGTAACGGTTAAGGAAGGCGAGAACTTCATCCCCGTGGCCAACGACGATGCGGCCACCACGCAGGTGAACACCGCCGTAGCTATCGACGTGCTGGCCAACGATACGGGTCTCGACGATGGCTTTGGCTCGCTGTCCATTTACCAAGCGCCCGCCTTTGGCAGCGCGGTGGTAACGGCCAGCCGTACCATTGAGTACACGCCGAGCAACCACTTTACGGGCGAGGTAACGTTCCGCTACCTGGTAACCGATGCCGATGGCGACTTCGCCATGGCCACCGTAACGGTAACCGTTGAGGAGAAGCCCAACTCAATCCCTGTAGCCAACGACGTGAGCGTGGCCACTAGCTTCAACACGCCACGGGTAATCGACGTGCTGTACAATGATGCTGGGCTTGCTGATACGCCCATAAGCGTGAGCCTCCGCCAGCAGGCTGCGCCCGAGCAGGGCGAGGCCGTGGTGAACGGCGACAACACCGTAACATTCACCCCCGCCACCGACTACGTAGGCGTTGCCACCTTCGAGTACACGGTAACCGATGCCGATGGCGATAGCGATTGGGCTACCGTAACCGTAACGGTTAAGGAAGGCGAGAACTTCATCCCCGTGGCCAACGACGATGCGGCCACCACGCAGGTGAACACCGCCGTAGCTATCGACGTGCTGGCCAACGATACGGGTCTCGACGATGGCTTTGGCTCGCTGTCCATTTACCAAGCGCCCGCCTTTGGCAGCGCGGTGGTAACGGCCAGCCGTACCATTGAGTACACGCCGAGCAACCACTTTACGGGCGAGGTAACATTCCGCTACCTGGTAACCGATGCCGATGGCGATTTCGACATGGCCACCGTAACGGTAACCGTTGAGGAGAAGCCCAACTCAATCCCCGTAGCCAACGACGTGAGCGTGGCCACCAGTTTCAACACGCCACGAGTAATCGAAGTGCTTTACAATGATGCTGGGCTTGCTGATACGCCCATAAGCGTTAGCATACGCCAGCAGGCTGCGCCCGAGCAGGGCGAGGCCGTGGTGAACGGCGACAACACCGTAACATTCACCCCCGCCACCGACTACGTAGGCGTTGCCACCTTCGAGTACACGGTAACCGATGCCGATGGCGATAGCGATTGGGCTACCGTAACCGTAACGGTTAAGGAAGGCGAGAACTTCATCCCCGTGGCCAACGACGATGCGGCCACCACGCAGGTGAACACCGCCGTAGCTATCGACGTGCTGGCCAACGATACGGGTCTCGACGATGGCTTTGGCTCGCTGTCCATTTACCAAGCGCCCGCCTTTGGCAGCGCGGTGGTAACGGCCAGCCGTACCATTGAGTACACGCCGAGCAACCACTTTACGGGCGAGGTAAC
>CAZGQZ010000153.1:0-3385 GCA_964527985.1 uncultured Rikenellaceae bacterium
TGGCATCGCCAGATGTTCCCTGTACTGTTACCGTGTAGTTTATGTCGCCATCAACTATATCATCATTCTGCCCAGTTACCGTTATTTGTTTTGGTGTAGCCCAATCCGTTGTAGTAAATGTTAGCGATGCAAAGTTAACCTGACCCTCGCTAGTGTCGCTTGAGCCAATACTTATGGTTGTTGTGGCGGTAGGCTGTGTACCCAGTGTAACCGTAAAGGTTGCAAAAGCACCATCCTCGGAAGTTGTAATGGAATTCTCCGAAACAATAAGTTCAGCCGTATCGTCGTCGTAGTTAACCACGTTAACGCTAGTAATGCTTAACCCATCGAAATTTCCATCGCCACTTGCCGATGACATGTTGATTGTATAGTAGGCATCGCCATCGTCAATATCATCATCTTGGCCAGTAACCACAACTGCTTGCGGCGAATCCCAATTTGCAGGCGTGAAGGTTATGCTGCTAGCACTTAACAATCCCTCGTTTGTGTTAACCCCTGAGAAGGAGATAACCACGTCGGCGCTAGGCCTTGCAGTAAGCACAAGAGTAAACTGATCGGTTGCTCCAGCCTCAGTGGTTTGGAGGCTGGTTCCAGTTACCGTTACCCCTGCAATATCTACATCGTTATTTGTAACAGTTACATCGTCAGCATCCATACCCGAGTAGTGGGGATCGGTGCCGGTTGCAGCCGAAAGAATTATGCTATAGGTTTGGTTTCCGTCAATTTCCCAATCCCTAACAGGCGTAATGGTTACCTGCTGCGGAGTGCTCCAGTTGGCTGGTGTAAAGGTTAGGCTACTTGGCGACACGGTTCCCTCGCTCGTATCGTTTGAGCTAATTGGAATTACCACGTTTTGGCTAGGTTCGGTTTCGAGTACAACTGTGAAATTTACCGTGCTGCCCCCTTCTGTTGTTGTTAAAGAAAGGGGTGATACGGTAATTTCAGGCTGGTTAACCGTTATGTAAACGGGTTGAGGAAACTCAATTGAGCAATTGCCGTTATCGGCAAATAGGGTAAACTCGTTACTGCCAATCTGTAGGTTCGAGTCATCGATTGTAATATCGATGTTACCCGGGCCAGCACCTGAGGTTACGAAGGTTCCCCCTTTATAAACGTTATAGTTCACATCGGCTTCGGTATTTTGTATGGAAATAGTTCCATCCTTCCCTGGATCGACAGTGCTCCCGGTAACTGTAAGCCCTGTATTTGGAAGGTTCTTCACTGTAATTGAGAATGGCTGAGAGGTGTTCTGGCAACCATTCTTGTCAACGTAAAGGGTATAATTATCACCTGCATCACCAAGCGCAGCACTGGCTTTAGAGAACTCTCGTTGTGTTGAAACTGTAGTAGTTCCCTTTCGCCAGATGTACGAAGTAGCATTAACCTCAGTGGCTGTAAGCGAAATTTCTTCGCCTACACACACATCAGCATCGCCAAAGAACGTGGTTAGCGGCGATACCTCAACGTTAAATGTGCGGGTTGAAACACAGGTGTTTGCTTCAACCGTTTTTTCGATAGTTAGCGTCCATTCGCCAATGCTAACACTACCTGCATCCTGCTGCACACTTTGCCCGTCTGATATTTCGGTTCCATTGAACTTCCATGAGTATGAATCGGCACCAAATTCCTCGGCAACGAGGTAAAGAGGGTCATCAACGCAAACTATAGTATCGCCAGTAAACTCAAGGCTTGGGCTTACCGTAACAGAAAACTCCTCGATTACCTGAGATAAGCCATCGTCAACCATAATGTAAATAATTGCCTCTCCCGACTTGTTGGCTACTGGATTTACCGTTACGCTTCGGTTTTCGCCAGTTCCAGAAATTACGATACCACTATGTGGAACAAATTCGGGAAACGCTGAGAACCCAGTTACTATTAGTTCATTTGCAGCCGTTTCAGCATCCGATACTGTAAAGTCGATTTGATTGGTTGTGCTATTGGTACAAAGCTGCTGATCGTCAATAGGCGAAATGGTTGGAGGTGTGTTAATTACAAGGTAAACATTTTCTTGGTTGTTGCTCCAGTTACCGTTTGAATCGCGCCCTTTCCAAATAAAGCTGGTTTTTCCGTGGTAACCAGCAGGTGGCACATATGTTATTAGCCCAACATTACCACGAGCAATCTCTTGACCAAGCGTAACCGGGTTGCCATTGTAAAATAAGCTACCCTCACTGGGTAGGGTGACAATTTGAACAGAGCTTAATGCTATATCGTTTGGATGGAAAAACTTGTAATCGAAATCGTCAATGTCGAATACTATTGTTTGATTTTTGGGGCCCTCAATGTAAACATCGCCAACCCAAGGTGCTGAACCATCAACACATTTCGAGTCGCTCTCCTGTACCTCAATGCCAATATCGCCATAGCCCAAGTCAATTGCATTGAACCATGTGTTCATGGTATTCATATTGCCATTGAAATTGGTTGATTCGAGAGCAGCATTCCACGACCAAATTCTGTCGACATGATTATCGACCACAAGCTGCTTTTGCTGCGTAGCATCCATTTGGCCAGCCCCTGTTTCGTCGCCCCATCGTGAAATTTGAGTATCGTCCCAATAAAGCGTAGTTTGCAGCTTGTTGAATGGCCTTATTGATGAGGTAGTTATTCCATCTAAGCGCTCAACATCGTAAAGTGGAAAGTGTGCCGGACCCCTGCCCAAAAATGTGGCAGATGCACTGTAGGTTCCATTTGCAACCTCGGCACCATTATCTTTTTTGAAATCCCAAAGAATATAGTTGAGCCCTTTCCTCATATCGCGATATATAACCCTATCGTTGCCATCGGATGAGTATTCGCCATCATTATCAACATCGATAAGGATTGCGGTATAGCCATCGAGGTTCGATTCAATTTTAAAGAAGGTTACATCGTCGTACAGACAAGACGGTTCATTCTTCTCAAGAATAACATTGCTGTAATCAATGGGAAGATATAATGGATCGCGGTTGTAGCTATAGTCGAAAAAAAGCTCCTCCTCTGCCCAAACCTGAACTCGTGGAGGGGCGAGAGTGGTATTTGGCCAAACTATCCTATCGGGGTCGTTAAGAAAAACGCGATACTCTTGAATTCCGTCAACAGTTTGATCGCCCTCCAGACTTTGAGTTCGCCTTATATAGTGCGATTCGTCGGTAAGCGTTGTAACACCGTAGTGGTTTGCAACAAAGGTAAACGAGTATGGGTAAAGCTGAAAGTTTACCTTGTTGATAAACTCATCGGATGTAAACACAAAGAAGTGTGCATTTACAGGGTACTCGGTAAAACTTGTTGTGGTAAACGACCAGCCCTTTGACCACAAACGACCCGCCGACTTGTTTGGTTCGCCAGAGTTTATAACCACGTTATTTGAAGCATCGGTAACGGTAACATCGAAAAACTCGAG
>CAZGQZ010000153.1:3485-6386 GCA_964527985.1 uncultured Rikenellaceae bacterium
CACCAAACTCAAGCCATAGCCTATCGTTAGAGTTTGGCATAAACTGCTTTGTTCCCTCCTGCGCATATGAAAAAACTATTGAACAAGCAAATACTGTTAGGAATAGTAACCGTTTCATAAATCCCATTTTTAGGTAGTTGTACACATAAAGACGCCCCAAAATTTGAGCTATCTCTATCGGTATTTTTTTACTTTTTTCTAAAATCTCCGCAAAATTATAACTTTTAAGCATGCAGATGATATTTGCTAGTCAAATAAATGAGATGCATCATCAAAATGTTGTTGCAAACCTTTGCATTCTCCAATTAACTAAACGCATGTTAAATAACATTAGTTATTTTGTGCAAAATACTAACAGTAATTTATATATTTTGCGCAAAAACAAGGAAGCAGTAGACAAACTACTGCTTCCTTATTATAAACAAATGTTTAATATAGTTTCTATCTAAAATTCAAGCCTTTATGTGATAAGCAATTTGTTAAGCATAGCAAATTGTTGCCTTACGTTGTCCCCTATGCCTTAGTTCGAGCACATTAATTACCTTGTAAACCTCTTTAAGTGGAACGGGAATAATATGTCCGCATGCCATAACAAGCATGGGTTCGGCTGTAACCCAAAATTCTTTAACCATATTTGCATTAATAGTAAACGACCAACCGCATCGGAAAAAATCATGCTTAGGAAGAACATCCTCGAGTTCGTGCAACAAAACATTAACAGCAAATCTTGCCCCGTTCTCTTGAACCAAATAAACCGATAAGTCATCGGACTCTAAGTAGCATATCGTATGGGGATGCTCAACAATGGTAAGCAACGCCTTAGAGTGCTCAAGAGTAGCCACTTTATTTAAGAATGAATTTTCCATAACCCGTCCTCCTATGCTTATTAACGTTTTATTCTTCGAGCTGCTTTAAAATTTGGATTGACTGATTGCCAAGTTCACCTTCGGTGTTAGCAAGTTCAGCAAAGATCCTTTTTGCTTGGCTAATATCATCGGTAGCCAAATATGACAAACCTTTATACCACTTTGCATGGACACTGTAAAGCGATTCGCGAGAAATAACCTCATCGAACAGATAGTTTGCTTGTTCAAACTCGTTGAGTTGCATTAGGGTAATGGCTAGGTAAAACTTAACGGTTACCGAGTTTGGGTGTTGCTCCTTAAGCCTATAAAGACTTTCGGCTGCTTCCTTATGCTTTGCACGCTGATACATAGCCATTGCCTTATCGAAGGTTAGGTTACCGTTACCCTGAAATGCCTCACGTGAAACATAAGTGGGAGGATATGGTGCAAAGAACTCACGATACAGCTGATCGGGATTATTGGGTTGGCTAAGTGCCGAGTATAAAGCCAAGCCTCCCACTGCCATACCCGATATGGCCGCTGCGGCATAGAATACTTGTCGAACTCTGCTTCTTGAAGCAAGGCGAGCGATACCAAACTCTCTTGCTTCATAAGCATTCTTAGCATAAGCTAAACATTTGGTAAGCTGCTCAATATCTTCCTCAATTATTGCTGCATTAACTTCTTTTCTGAGCTTAACTTCGTTTTGAAGAGTTTTATCATTTAATAGCCTTGCTTTAAGGGAATACTCATCATCAACCCCGATGGTTGAGTCAATCATCGATTCGATTAAGTAATTAGTTGTTTTCATAGCTATAATTTTTTAGTCTTCATTGTAAATTGGAGGATCAATAGGTGTTGCACTGAGTCCGCCTTCAGAATCATCGTCATCATCTGAATCCCCTTCGCCTCCATAAAGCATTTTCATTTCAATATCGGTAAGTATGCTGTTACGAAGATGATCTGATAAGCTTTCAAAACTTTGGCTGTTTGAGCTAATTTGAGTTTTCATGGGAGTAAGTTTTATGTTAGGTAATTGGTTTTTTGTGAACTAATTCCTTTTACCCTATATGCCCTTACAATGAAATTTGTGACAATACTTTTTTCAGTTTTTTTGCTTCAGTTCAAAAAATATCAATAAAACAAAGGGTATTGGCAATGTTTTTTGTTCAAGTATTTAACTCTCACATTATCGCAAAATACTTCTCGTACCAAACCATTCTTATTGTTCCACTTTTAGATGCATTTATTCACCTAACGAGTTGTCACATTATCACTTTTAGGGGCATATTAGGTAGATACCTAACACATCGAAGTGAATAACGAAGCAACACATTATTAACCAAAAGCATCTTACTATGAGCCTTTTAAAAACCTCTTCACAGCAAATGGTTTCTGCACAACGAGAGGAAGCCTTCACCAAGCTACGACAGTTTTATACCGATTCGGGTCAAGAGGGCGAAACTCTTACCTCATCATCACCTGTTATGTTAAGCGGAACCAGAAGTCTTGCTGCCCGAAGGGCATATTTAGTTCGACTCGCCTATAAGCCAGAAACTATGGTTTCGGCAATTTCGCTTATTACCCCGCCTGAACTTTGCTGGGCAACAAAGCACTACCCATTTAACTGGGAAATGTATGCAAGCCTCATTGCATCGCACTCAAAAATTATTGACGTAACCAATAAGGGAAGCAACCCAACACCTCGTTGCAGCTTTATTAATGCGCTAAAGGGAGCCTATTTGGAGGGCATACTGCCATCGCCACAAATTGTGCTCAGCTCATCGGCATACTGCGAAGGGGTTAGCTACGTATTTGAGGAGCTAGCAGAGGAGTTTAACGTACCGCATATCCATCTCGATATCCCAAGCTACAGCGATGAACTTGGAGTAAGCAATATGGCAAAACAGCTCGAAAAGGCTTTTTGGCAAATGAGCAAGCTTAACGGATTAGCTGAAACAGAGGCTGAGCTAAGTCTTCGAAAAACGATGTACCTCTCAACAAAGGCAAAACAAACGTATAATGAGATATGCGAAATAAGGGACAAGCTAGCGCC
>CAZGQZ010000154.1:0-6380 GCA_964527985.1 uncultured Rikenellaceae bacterium
ATTGGTAAATATCCTCAAGAACAACTGTAAGGTAACGGCTTCGGTTGCTTAAAACAAACTTAAGCAGCTCATACCTTTTTTCGGAGACAAAACCTGAGAGGTGCTCTATTAGCTCACTTTTTATTTCGGAGGGCAATTTGCTCATCAAAAAAGTCGAAATCTAGGATAGAGAAATGATTATAAAATAAAAGGGGACATCTTTTTAGAAGATGACCCCTTCGATTTAATAACGTGCTCCTTATTGAACTGAATCATTAAGATCGCTACCTGGCTTAAATTTAACCACTTTTTTAGCTTTAATGGTAATTGGCTTACCAGTTTGTGGGTTACGTCCAGTTCTTGCGCTTCTTTGAGAAACTGAAAAAGAACCAAAACCTACCAATGCAACCCTATCGCCTTTTTTAAGAGCGTCAGCAGTTGTTTTTACGAATGCGTCAAGAGATTTCTTGGCGTCAGCTTTAGTTAAACCTGCACTTGCAGCAATTGCATCAATTAATTGAGCTTTGTTCATAATACTAAATTTTTAGGGTTAGAAATAGTTAGTTTACCTAAACAATACAACACAAATATAGCGTATTTATTGGGTTTGCCAAGCAATTATAGAAAAAAATGCATTTTTTTAGCGATTTTTTTATCTTAACTAATCTCTTGACAGAACTGTAGCTAAATTATCTAAAAAATATTGATAAAACCAAGGCTTTGCTAAAGAAAATTGTAAAAAAAATTTTCAAAAAAATTTTTTAGAAATAAAAAAGCGGGTATCTTTGCAGCGGAGAAATGGCAGAGTGGTCGAATGCGGCGGTCTTGAAAACCGTTGTACCGCAAGGTACCGGGGGTTCGAATCCCTCTTTCTCCGCCAAAAATTAATCCCGCTGAAAGGCGGGATTTTTGCTTTTATATCGGGTTTGTTTTTTAATAAAAAATGTATGTTATTTTTAAAGAGGAAGGGACGATACAGCTGCTGTATCGTCCCTTCCTCTTTTTTTGATTAGGCTATTAGCTTTGTAATTCGTATAGTTTTGTATAAATTCCTCCTTTTGCCAGCAGCTCATCGTGCTTTCCGCGCTCAACAATTTCGCCATCGTGAAGAACGCATATTAAATCGGCGTTTTTAACGGTTGAGAGCCTATGCGCAATAACAAGCGATGTTCGGTTCTTCATTAGGTTCTCAATGGCGTCTTGTACTAGGCGTTCCGATTCGGTGTCGAGAGCCGATGTTGCCTCATCGAGGATCATGATTGGTGGATTTTTAAGTATGGCTCGTGCTATGCTAACGCGTTGTCGCTGGCCGCCCGAAAGTTTGCTTCCCCTGTCGCCAATGCTATTGTAGTAACCATTGGGTGTTGCCATAATAAAATCGTGAGCGTTGGCAATTTTTGCAGCAGCAATAACATCTTGCTCGTTCGATTGGGTTAAGCCAAAGGCTATATTATTGTAGAAGGTATCGTTAAATAGAATTGGCTCTTGGTTTACATTACCCATAAGGTTGCGTAAGCTTTTTAGGCTAAATTCTTTTATGTTAATGCCATCAATAAGTATTTCGCCTTCGGTAACATCGTAAAAGCGGGGGAGTAAATCAACAAATGTGCTTTTGCCCGAACCCGATTGGCCAACAAGGGCAACTGTTTTTCCTTTTTCAATTGTAAGGTTAATGTTTTTAAGCACGAGCTCATTTTCATACTTAAAGCTCACGTTTTTGTATTCAATTGAACCATTGAAATCTTTAATCTCTAGTGCTTTGGCCCTGCTTGTAATGGGGTTAACTGCGTAGAGCAGTGAGTCAACCCTATCGGCTGAGGCCATGCCCTTAACCACATTGAAGTATGCACTTGAGAATGATTTGGCTGGGTTTATAATCATGTAAAATACAGCGATGTAGGCAATCAGTTCCTCGGGAGATAGCGACCCTGTTCCATCAAATATTAGTTTACCACCAAACCACAATACGGCCGATATAACAATGGTACCCAAAAATTCGCTTAAAGGGGTTGCAAGGTCGCGTCTTCGCCACATTTTGGTCATAAGCAGCGTGTAAAACGAGTTGATGCTCTCAAAGCGTTTGCGCATTTTCTCCTCTGCGTTAAATGCCTTAATAATTCTAAGTCCGCCTAGGGTTTCTTCAATAACCGAAAGCAGAACGCCCATTTTCCGCTGCCCCTTAAACGATGTTTTACGTAGCGATTTACCTACCCGCCCTATTAGCCCTCCTGCAATGGGTAGAATTAGCAACACGAATAGCGTTAGCTGAGGGCTCATAATGATTAGAAAGCTGAGGTGTACAAGTATTACAATTGGCTCTTTGAAAAACATTTCGAGTGAGCGTATTATCGAGACCTCAATCTCTTTTACATCATTAGTCATTTTGCTAATAATATCACCCTTTTTTTCTTCAGAGTAGAAACCGAGAGGTAAATCAAGTACCTTGCGGTAAAGCGCATTCCGAATATCGCGAACAACTCCAATTCGGATTGGGGCTAAATGCCAAAGGGCAAGGTATGCAAAAATGTTTTTGAATAGTGAAGTGATCAATACAAGCCCAATTACAAATAGTAGGGCAGTTGGCTGTCCGTAGTTAATAATTAGTACGCTAATCTGGTAGTAAAATAGCTCCTTAATAGCATCAACATTTAGCGCAAATTCTGGGATCTCCTTCACAAGTTCAACGTTGCCAAACAGCAGGTTTAGGAAGGGGATTATTAGGGTTAGCGAAAAAAGGGAGAAGAATGCAGCAAAGATATTGAACAGAATGTTTGCTACTGCTTTCCATTTGTATGGAAATATAAACTTAAAAACTTTGTAAAATTTCTTCATCTATATAATATAAGGTGTAGCTGTATCTTTTTTATTGTAGATCGATGCCAGTATAGCTGAACGGCGTTATGGCTTTTAGCTCGTCTTTAACATTATCTGCTATGTTAAGCGTATTGATAAAGGCATGAAGTTGCTCTTTGGTTATTGACTTGTTTGTGCGCGTTAAGTCCTTTAAGGCTTCATAAGGGTTTGGGTATCCTTCGCGACGGAGTATAGTTTGAATTGCTTCGGATACTACCATCCAGTTTTTTTCCAAATCGTTATTTATAGCCGCAGGATTAATCACCAGTTTTTCAAGCCCTTTTAGTATCGATTTTAGCGACAGTACGGTATGGGCAAAGGGTACACCAATGTTTCGCATAACTGTGCTGTCGGTTAAATCGCGCTGTAAGCGCGAAATGGGTAATTTGGCCGATAGGTGCTCGAAGAGCGCATTGGCAATACCAAGGTTTCCTTCGGCATTCTCAAAGTCAATGGGATTAACTTTATGAGGCATTGCCGATGAGCCTACTTCGCCTTCCTTAATTTTTTGCTTAAAGTAATCCATGGAGATGTATGTCCATAAATCGCGGCATAAGTCAATGAGGATAACATTTATTCGCTTCAAATTATCGAATGTGGCCGCCATGTTGTCGTAGTGCTCAATTTGTGTAGTAACTTGAGAACGATCAAGCCCCAGTACATCATTTACAAAGCTGTTAGCAAACTCAACCCAGTTAATATCGGGGTACGCAACAAAGTGGGCGTTAAAGTTACCCGTTGCTCCGCCAAATTTGGCCGACACAGGCACCTTTTTAAGCAGGTTTACCTGCTTGTTTATTCGTTCAACAAAAACGCTTATCTCTTTACCCAACCGTGTTGGCGATGCAGGTTGACCGTGCGTACGGGAAAGCATGGGAACATCAGCCCAAACCTGAGCAAGCTGTTCCAACTTTTCAATTAGCTCGTCGAGAATTGGGTAGTAAACTTCGTGCCCAGCATCGCGCATCATGCTAGGGAATGCGGTGTTGTTAATATCCTGCGATGTTAAGCCAAAATGGATAAATTCGAGGTGTTGATCAAGCGATAAATCTTTAAACTTTTCCTTGATAAAGTACTCAACTGCCTTTACGTCGTGGTTTGTGGTTCTTTCAATTTCCTTTACCCTAAAGGCATCAGCTTCGGTAAACTGCTTGTAAATATCTTGAAGCGTTTCAAAATTATCGGTATCAAAGTTGGCAAGATGCGGAAGAGGTATCTTGCACAATGCAATAAAGTACTCAATTTCAACCATTACCCGGTAGCGAATAAGAGCATGCTCTGAAAAGAACGAGTCAAGGGTTGATACTTTTTCTCTGTACCTGCCATCAATTGGCGAGATGGCTGTTAGCCGATTAAGCTCCATACCTAAAATAATTTTTTCGCAAAGTTAACAATCATCAAACAACCTGAAAGAGAAATTATTGTTAAGGTAATATTTTTAATTGCTTTTGGTGGTGTTTTAACTATTATTGTGAAAGCATTTCGTTTATTGCTAAATTAGCAATCGAATATTTCAAATACAACAATGAGCAAAAGGCTTAATATCACTGCGGTTTCATACTTAAATACAATCCCTTTTGTTTTTGGTTTGATGCATACTGCCGACAACAATAGCTTCAACCTTCAGCTTGATTATCCTGCCGAGTGTGCTCGCAAGTTGCTAAATAACGAGGTTGACGTTGGCTTAGTTCCTTTATACGCAGTGCTGAAAAAGCCTGAGTATAGGCTAATTTCCGATTATTGCATTGGAGCCGTAAACGATGTTCGAACAGTGGCTTTGCTTAGTAATGCTGAATTGTCTGGTATAACAAGGGTTTATCTTGATAGACACTCGAAAACATCGGTAAACCTTGTAAAGGTTTTAGCAAAGTACTATTGGAAGTGCAGCTTTGAGTGGATAGATGCTAGTGTAGCAGAAATAGCGAATTCTTTGCAAACAAACGAGGCAGTTCTGGCCATTGGCGATAAGGTATTTGAACTGGAAAAGGGAGTTTCGCATAAGCTTGACCTTGCCAAGGAGTGGCAGCAATTTACCGGATTACCAATGGTGTTTGCTGTTTGGGTAACGTCAAAGCAATTACCCGATAAACTCATAAGCGAGTTTAATAGCGCCCTTGAGTATGGAGTTAGTAATATACCTAATGCTGTTAGCAGGCTTAACGGCTTGAGCATTCCAAACAAAGAAGCAATTAACTACTTAACTAGCAACATCTCTTACACGCTCGATAAACCCAAGAGGGATGCCATAGCTCTTTTTGAGCATTATGTGAATCAGTTTGAAACAATTAAATAATTTGGAAAATGATAGCAAAACGAATTTTATTGCTGATAGCAGCCTGCATGATGGGCTTGAGTACTTTGTATTCAGCATCCGATACTACAAACATTCCTCAAGGCAAATTGGTTTACAAAATTAATATTAAAGAGGATATTATGCCCGCTGCATGGCGACATGTGCAGCAAGGGTTTAACGAAGCTTCCGAGTTGAATGCTGATATTATCCTTATTCATATGAATACCTATGGCGGGTTAGTAAACATGGCCGATTCAATTCGAACCAAATTTCTGAATAGCTCAATACCTGTTTGGGTATTTATCGATAACCAAGCAGCATCGGCAGGTGCGCTTATTAGCATTGCAGCCGATAGCATATACATGCGCCAAGGAGGAAGCATAGGTGCGGCCACCGTAGTTAACCAAACCGGCGAGGTTGCCCCCGACAAGTTTCAGTCGTTTATGCGAAGCACCATGCGCGCAACCGCAGAGGCCAAGGGTAAAATTCCGGTTGTGATTGATGGCGATACCGTAATGAAATGGAGGAGAGATCCAAAAATTGCAGAAGCAATGGTTGATCCATCTGTTTATATCGAAGGAATTATTGATACAGGTAAAGTGCTAACTTTTACTACTGAGGAGGCTATGAAGTGGGGATACTGCGAGGGTAAGGCCGAATCGGTTAGCGATATTTTTAGTATTAACAAAATTGACGATTACACCATTGTGGAGTTTAAGCCAACTTTTATTGATAAGCTAATAGGTATGCTCACTTCGCCAGTGGTTTCGGGCTTGTTAATAATGCTGATTGTTGGCGGGCTTTACTTCGAGCTGCAAACGCCAGGTATTGGTTTTCCTTTGGCCGTTTCGGCCATTGCTGCTGTGCTTTACTTTGCCCCGCTATACATAGAGGGTATGGCCGAACACTACGAGCTAATTATTTTTGTTGTGGGTATGTTATTAATTGCCATTGAAATTTTTGCCATCCCAGGCTTTGGTGTTGCTGGTATTAGCGGAATTGTACTTGTGCTGGTTGGGCTTACCGTTGCCATGATTGATAACGATATTTTTAGGGATACACGCCCATTTGCTTGGATTGAAATTGTGCGGCCGCTAGTAGTGGTTGCGTTTTCATTGTTTGCAGGACTTGTCGCCTCAATACTGCTTAGTAAGCGGCTGATTTCATCACCTGCATTTCCGGGTTTGGCTCTTAACTCAAGTTTAACACAAGAAGAAGGTTATGTGGGGATTGATAAGCACCAAAAGGATATGCT
>CAZGQZ010000155.1:0-6363 GCA_964527985.1 uncultured Rikenellaceae bacterium
ATTATTTCTTTTTATTTCCTGAAGCCGTTTAGTCAGCATTCGATTAAACGGCTTTTGCATTTTTACTATCTTAAGCGCAGCATTAAACCATTAGCATTATCGAGCTATCTAAAAAGCTGATACTCTCGAATTAATTTTTAAATTAACAGATAATCTGATGAAAAAACTTTTCTTACTATCCTTTTTTAACCTTGCTTTGGGATGCACATTGCTATTTGGACAAGTAGTTCCAGTAACCAAAGCCAATTACGAGTTAGCATCACGATTCTCGCCCGATAGGCTTAAAAAGATGGTGTTTAGCACCTCGGTTGATGCGCATTGGCTTAAGCATAGTACTCGCTTTTGGTACTCGTACAAAACTTCTGAGGGTGAAAGCTACTACATTGTCGATCCTGTTAAAAAGACTAAAAAGCTAATGTTCGACAATGTTAAAATGGCCGCCGATATTTCGAGGTTAACCCTCGACCCATTCGATGCACAGAATATCCCAATAAAAGATTTAAAGTTTTTGGATAATGAGGATGTTATTCGTTTCTCCATACAGAGCACTTTGGTTGATGAGGATAAGAAGGATGACGAGGAAGATGATATGACCGAAGAGCAGGGCAAAAAGAAGAAAAAGGGTAACGGAAAAACCGAAAAGAAAACTTGGTTTTTTGAGTATAACCTGAATACGGCAAAGCTCACAATGCTTAGCGATTTCGAAAAACCTAAGGATAAACCCGATTGGGCAAGCATTTCGCCCAATGGCGAAAAGGTAGTTTTTGCCCGAAACCACAACCTTTACTGGATGGATAAGGAGAATTACGAAAAAGCTTTAGAGGATGAAAAGGATTCAACTATTGTTGAGCACCAGCTAACCTGGGATGGTGAAGAGGATTACAGCTACGGTTCGGGCCGAAGAGGTGAGGATAACGTGGAAAAGGAAAAGAATAAGGATAAGCGAAAAGGTGCATGGGTGCTTTGGTCGCCCAATTCGGAAATGATAGCGCTAACCCGCTCCGATATGCGTAACGTAAAGGATTTGTGGGTAATTAAATCGCTATCCGATCCTAGGCCAACCCTCGAATCGTATAAGTACCATATGCCTGGCGAAAAGGAAGCGCCAATTCAGGAAATGCTAGTTTTTAATTTCGCCGACTCGCTTCCTGTTAAGGTAAATGCCGATACCTTTCCCGATCAAACCTTGTCGTTGGAGTGGGCGCCTCGTCAACAGAAAGAGCGCGATGACGATTACGTTGCCGCTAAATGGCTTTCCGACTCAAACAACAACTTCTTTTTTACTCGTACTTCGCGCGATTTAAAGCGCATCGATGTTTGTAAGGCCAACCCCAAAACGGGTGAGGTAACTGTGCTAATTGAGGAACGCCTAAATACGTATGTTGAAACTCGTCCACTTACTCTTGTTAATAATGGACGAGAGCTAATTCACTGGTCGGAGCGCGATGGTTGGGCACATTTCTACCTGTTCGATGCACAGGGAAACATGAAAAACCAGATAACCTCTGGTCCATACCATGCCGAACGGGTTGTTGAGGTTGATGAGAAAAACCGAGTGCTATACTTTACTGCTCACGGGGTTCAGCAAAACGAAGACCCTTACTACGAGCATTTTTATCAGATAAACTTTGATGGATCAGGTTTAAAACTATTGAATCCTGGAGATTATAACCACAGCGTTTCAATGGACGATGATAATAGGTTTTTCGTGAATAACTTCTCAAGGGTTAACACAACGCCCAAATCGGAGCTAAGGGACAGTAACGGTAAAAAGGTTATGGATTTAGAGGAGGCCGACTTGAGCTTGCTGTTTGCATCAGGTTACAAATTCCCCGAGCCTTTTCAGGTTAAGGCCGACGATGGCATTACCGATTTATACGGCGTAATGTATAAGCCCTATAATTTCGATTCAACAAAGTTTTACCCAATAATTATGTATGTCTATCCGGGTCCGCAAACCGAGGCAGTTGATAAATCATTCTCAACCCGAATGGACAGAACGGATAGGTTGGCTCAAATGGGTTTTATTGTAGTAACGGTTGGCAACCGAGGTGGGCATCCCGATCGCTCAAAGTGGTATCACAACTATGGCTATGGCAATTTGCGTAATTACGGATTGGCCGACAAAAAAACCACCGTTGAGCAGCTGGCAAACAGACACCCATTTATCGATATTAGTAAAGTAGGAATTCATGGCCACTCCGGTGGAGGTTTTATGTCAACTGCAGCCATGCTAGTTTACCCCGATTTCTTTAAGGTGGCTGTGTCCAATGCCGGAAACCATGAGAATAATATATATAATCGTTGGTGGAGCGAGAAGCACCATGGAGTTAAGGAGATAACCGATACCGCAGGAACCAAGTTTGAGTATAGCATAGATCGGAACTCCGATTTAGCCAAAAATTTAAAGGGTAAGCTAATGCTCACTACAGGCGAGATTGATAATAATGTGCATCCGGGAGGAACCATACGAATGGCTAATGCGCTTATTAAAGCCAACAAACGCTTCGATTTCTTTATGTATCCAGGGCAACGACATGGCTACGGAAATATGATGGAGTACCACTTCTGGTTAACAGCCGACTACTTTGCTAAGCATTTAATAGGCGACTACTCAACCGATGTGGACATGATTGAAATAAATAGGGATATTGAGCTGAAACGGTAGCAAGCTCTTCTGTTAGTATTTAAAAAGGCTGCTCTATACAATCGAGCGGCCTTTCTTGTTGTAAAAAAGTAGGATTAATTTTGTTTACGAGTTTTTTAACTTCCATGAAGGTGTTGAAAACAGAACAACCGAATATTTTTTTCCCTTGAGCAAACTGCTGATATATAAAAATATTTTATCAATAATGCTGTTGAAATGAATTAGATAACCATTGTCATTAAATACAAATTCAATAAATAATTCGGCAATATTATATATTAACCTTATTTTTAAGGTTACTCACAGAAATCAAATTAGTATTATTTAATCGCAAAACTCAAAAAATGAAATTTGTTGTTTCCTTAATTGTTTGCTTATTTATTGCAGGCAGCACCACATTATCGGCGCAGAGTACATCCATTCAAAGTAAAACTGACACAATTTGGGGGTATGAAGTTCAAGATCACTTTCGTTGGCTTGAAGATATACATGATCCTCAAACGATTAGTTGGATTGATGATCAGAAAGTATATTCGAATTCACTTCAAGGAAAGTATTATGATAATTTCGTGAATTATATAAAGCTATACTCATCAATCGATTACAATCCTTTAAGAAAAGAGGGGAAGTACTATTTTTCGTTCAGAATTGATAATCCCGAAAAACCACCTATTCTTTATTATCATACTAGCCCCGAAAAAAGTGGAAAAAAACTTATCGACCCCAGCGTAATTAATCAAGGTAAGAACTTCAGTATAGATAATATTAAAATATCGCCTGATAATAAAATACTAGCACTAGTCCTATCCGAAGATGGAAGTGATTGGAAAACAATAAAATTTTTGGATATTGAAACTAGAAAAATTGTATATGAAAACCTTGATTTTGTAAAGTATAGTCCAGTTTATTGGTCTGAAGATGGTTTATTCTATATTAAATATGATGTAAAGGACAAGTTGCAAGCCTTTAAAGGTAATATTGGTGGAAGAGCATTATACTACCACAAGTTAGGAACATCACCTGATGAAGATGTTTTAATTTACATGCCCAAACAAAAGCATAGTTTTTTTGCATTTGAAGTAACTCCCCACGGTAAGTATCTTGTTCTATACCATAATTCCAAAAATGATGTTGATGGTTACAACACAGTTTCGATTAGAAATTTACCATTGAATGAATCCGAAGATTTTAAAGAGTTTATTACTTCATCAACAAAGGGGGATTACTTTGATGTCATTGGTGAAAATGGGAATAGACTTCTTGTCGAGTCAAATAGTAAAGCGCCAAATGGTGCAATTTTTAGTTACAATCTCAAAGAGCTAAATTCCCGTGAGGTATTTATAAATCCTTACAGCGAAAGGCTTGAGTACACCAAAATGCTTTACAAATCGGTACTTCGAATTTATAGTAATGGGAAACAGTCCTTTGCAATTATCTGTAATTTGAAAGGAGAGCAAGTAGCCGCTTGGAAAATCCCTGAGGGTTATAGTATTACGGGTTTCTCGGGATGTGTTTATGATAGAATTGCTATATACCATTTTAACTCATTTTACAGCCCAGGATATTTCTACCAAATAGATTTAGAAACATACGAAAGGAAACCTCTCGGAAAAACAGTAACCTTTTTTGATATTAAAGATTTAACAACGCAAAAAGTATGGTATCGATCGAAGGATTCAACCCTAATTCCAATGTATTTAACCCATCAAAAGGATATGAAGCAAAATGGGAAAAATCCAACAATCCTATATGGTTATGGAGGATTTGGGGTAAGCATGGATCCTTTCTTCAATGTTTCGAATTTAATTTTCCTCAAAAATGGAGGTATTCTTGCTACCCCGGCGTTACGAGGTGGTGGCGATTTTCTGGGATGGCACGAACAAGGAAAACGTTTAAATAAGCAAAATACATTCGACGATTTCATTGCAGCTGCGGAGTATCTTGTCGAGCATAAGTTTACTGAACCTAACAAAATTGCCGCTATGGGAGGATCAAATGGGGGGTTGGTAGTTGGAGCAGCTATGACACAAAGACCTGACCTTTTTAAGGTTGTTGTATCAAGGGCAGGATTGTTCGATATGCTACGCTATCACAAATTCAATATTGGCTATGTATATGTTGATGAATACGGCAATGCAACCGATTCAGTTGATTTTGTAAATCTGTTAAAATACTCTCCTTACCATAATGTTAAAAATGGGGTTGAATACCCTGCAACTCTTCTTGTAGCATCTGATAATGACGATAGAGTTAACCCTTTTCATTCCTTTAAATTCTTGGCTCAACTTCAGGCACTTGGTGCTAAAAATAATCCTTACATACTCTATTATCAAGCAAATGCTGGACACAGTGGTAGTTCAGTTTTTGACCAAAGAGTTAATCAGGATGCTTTTATTTACTCGTTTATTTTTAGTCAATTGGGCATGGATAAGCGGATTTATTTTAACTTTTACGAACAATAAAGTTGGCTGATAGTAAATATCAATTTTTATAATACTAGCAAGTTCCCCTGGCAATTGCGACTATATTCTCAGCCCTACCCATAGTATATAAATGAATAATTGGTGCACCTTTAGCCAGTAATTCATTTATTTGGGTAGTGCACCATTCAACCCCAAGATGCCAAACATCTTTGTTAGTTGCACATTTCGACATGGCTTTTGATAGGTCGGTAGGAATTGTGACACCAAACATGCGGGGCAATATATTTTGATGCTCCTTTACGGCAACAGGTTTTAGCCCCGGGATAATGGGTACAGTAATCCCAGCCTTTCGGCATCGGTCAACAAAGCTAAAGTACACCTCATTATCGAAAAACATTTGGGTTACAATGTACTCGGCGCCAGCATCAACCTTTTGCTTAAGGTGGAATAGGTCAGCATCAAAGTTGGGCGATTCCTGATGCTTTTCGGGGTAACCTGCCACACCAACCGAAAAATGGGTAGGAGTGGGATTCTCAACGTACTTCTCAAGGTAGTCGCCTTTGTTCAGTCTTATAATCTGCTGAAGTAGCTCAACCGCATGCCGATGGCCTTCGGGGCGAGGTTCAAACTTGCCCGTAATTTTATCACCATCGCCACGGAGCACAAGCAGGTTACGGATTCCCAAGAAGTCGAGATCGATTAATGCTTCCTCTGTTTCGCGTTGTGAAAATCCGCCACAAATGATATGAGGTACAACATCAACCTTATACTTTCCCTTTATTGCAGCTGCAATGCCCACCGTTCCTGGGCGCTTACGGACAACTGCTGGAACCTTTCGTCCATTCTGGGTGAGGTAGGTTAGCTCCTCGCGATGATATGTTATGTTGATGTAGGGTGGTGCAAACTCCATTAGCTGGTCGAGGGTTGAGAAGATGGTGTCGATGCTACTTCCCTTAACCGGAGGAAGTAATTCGAAGGAAATGGGTGCTCCCTTTAGGTTATTTAGATGTTCTGGAATTGTCATGGCTAAACATTACGTTTAAATTATCAAAAAGTCGAATTAAAGTCGGCAGTTGGCAAAATGCGATTGGCAAAGGATTAGCAATTGCCAGCTTAGTGATAAATATTTTTGGGTATGAATCGAGTTGTTTCATTAACATCACTCCCCATCCGTTTCGAGTAGTCTTCTAGCTGCTCTTTGTCTATTTTGCCAATATTAAAATATTTCGATTGCGGATGAGCAAAGTAATATCCCGATACCGCTGCGGCGGGCATCATCATCATACTTTCAGT
>CAZGQZ010000156.1:0-6363 GCA_964527985.1 uncultured Rikenellaceae bacterium
ACCGCCATGTAGAAACGACGAAGTCAAGAGACTTCGCCGAGCGGGGGGTATTTTATTTTACTTTTCGAAATTTCCTAACTTTTGAAGCCCTACGGCTACCGTGAATTATGCCAAGAACAACTATTTCAGAGGCTTTAATTTTGTAAATGATAAGCCAACTCATGCAAACCGCTTTGCGGTAAATCTTGGTTTTTGTTGGAATTTCTTCGCACTCCCGAAATACTAAAGGATTTTGCTCAATACGGTCTATGGTCTCAAATATTTTATCACCGACACGAATAGCATTTAAAGGCTGGTGGTTGATGTAGGCAATATAGCCAGTAATATCATCAATATTTTGGAGAGCGTTTTCGGTTATCCTTAACGAATAAGCTTTTGGAGCTTTTTCTTTTGTGTTGCCCATCGTTGTTTGGCTTCGGTTATACTTACAGTTGGAGAATCTTCGGTGTACTCAACCCACTTTTTAAAATCTTGCTCGCTCATTGGTTCTCCAGGCAAAGCATAAGAGTTTAAATCAGGCTCTTTTACAATCCTAATCAGATGCTTATGCTCTAAGTCTTGTAAAGCCTTTAAAGAGTTATTATCTGTAAGTTCTATTGTTACTGTTTGCATAAATTAAGTATTACATTGAATAAAATTGCCTTGGAATGGCAAAGTCTGCTTGTGCTTATTTGTTTTGCTTACGATGCTTTGCTATTTAACATACACTGTTTAGTACATATGTTGGACTATAGTGTTTAACGCAAATATAGTGAATAATGTTCTGCAAATAAAGAAAGTATTATTTTGCGTAAACCATTATAGGGAGTCTAGTTATGTTGCGCATGTTACAGAAATATTGAATTTTCCTTCGGTTCGGCGAAGTCAAGAGACGGCCGAGCGGGGGGATATACAATGAAATGTAACTTCTAAAGTCAGTTGTGGCTCATTTCGAAAGAAAATACGGATCAATATTGCGGCCTTTTGAGCCACAATGATTATATTTATGAGCCATAAACTAAAGCGCTATGACTGATAAAAGAGAATTAGAAATAATCGAGATCATAAAGAGGGATCAGGAAGCATCTTCTAAAGAAATATTTGAAAGTCTTTCGACATCGATTAGCTATGCTACTGTAAAAAGAATTCTGTCCAAGTTAGTCGATGAAAATCTCTTATCCAAAAGGGGGCAGGGAAAATCAACAAAATATTTGATTTCGCCTACCTATGAAATTCTTTATCCTGTTGATATTGAAAAGTATTATGAGAAGGAAATTGATGAAAGAGAAATTAAGGAAAGTTTTAATTTGCAGCTCATACCTGAAACCCTGAAAGAGTGTAGCGTATTTACCGCCAATGAATTAGAGCAATTAAGCTTACTGCAAAAGAAATTCGAGAATAATATATCTCAACTATCTGAAATAGAATACAAAAAGGAATTAGAACGATTGGCCATTGATTTAAGTTGGAAATCATCTCAAATTGAAGGGAATACTTATTCTCTGCTGGAAACGGAAAGGCTTCTCAAGGAAAAGGAAACCGCATCAGGGAAAACAAAAGAAGAAGCGATTATGCTCTTAAATCATAAAGATGCCATTGACTTTATAGTTGAAAACTCTGATTACCTGATTCCATTGTCCGTTCCGAAAATTGAAGACATACATAGTTTGCTGACAAAAGAGCTCGGGGTTGATAAGAACATTAGAAATCGAAGAGTGGGTATTTCAGGGACAAATTATCGACCTTTGGATAATGAGTTTCAAATTTCAGAAGCCCTTTCGAAAATGTGCGAATTGGTGAATAGCAAAGAAAACATCTTCGAAAAAGCATTGCTTCTTTTGTTGCTAATCTCATACATCCAACCCTTTGTTGATGGGAATAAAAGAACGGCAAGAATTGTGAGTAATGCTATTTTAATGAATCATAAGCATTGCCCTATTTCATTTAGAACGGTTGACTCTGTTGAATATAAGAAAGCAATGCTTTTGTTTTATGAGCAGAATAACATTTCTTGTTTTAAAGAAATATTTATCGATCAATTTAAATTTGCTGTAAATACTTACTTCTAGCAAAACCTCGGCTCGGCGAAGTTTATAACTTCGTCGTAGTTAAACAGCGATCTGCTGATCGCTACCGCACCATTGGCTATACCAAATTCGTCTCGTCCAAAAAGCGAGATTCGGTTCTCACGCATGGTAACCAAGTAAAGGAAATGGTTATATTTGGTTAGTAGCCATAAGGCCTTTTTGGCAAGGAGATGGTTTTGCTGTGGCAAAAGCCACACGGCTTTAGCGACATAGGTATCGCAGGTAAAGAACCCCAATAGAATTCTAGTGTTCTATTGGGGTTCTGCATAGGAATTAATCGAAAATGGCTATCGAACTGCTCGGCGGTCGGCTGAGCCGTCGGGGTCGTTGCTTACGTAGCCACCAACGCGGGGTGCGCCCATTATGCGTATACCCGCAACGTGTGGGGTTGCCATTGAGGTACCGCTAATGGTTCTGTACGAGCTGTTTATCCATGTTGAGTAAATGCTGGTGCCTGGTGCACACCAGTCGATTGGCGGGTTGCCGTAGTTTGAGAAGGTTGAGAAACGGTTGTTTACATCGTGCGACGAAACGGTGTAGATGTAAGTTCCGTTTATTCTAGCAGGCGAGTAGCTGTTGGCATTGCGGTAATCGTTGCCTGCGGCAATAATGCACCATACCCCTTTGTTGGCTAGGTTAATTACCGCATTGTCGAGTGCCGATGAGGCCGGTCCGCCAAGGCTCATGTTAGCCACATCGCCAGCCCACGCGTTGCTGCGAACATAGTCGATACCCGAAATAATACCTGCGTACGATCCTCCACCGTTGTTTGCCAAAACCTTAACGGCAACCACGTATGCACCAGCAGCAACACCCACAACGCCAATGGTGTTGTTTTTAGCCGCAATGGTTCCGGCCACGTGGGTACCGTGTCCGTTTCCATCGTTGTACGATTGGCCCGATACGAATGAGCGGCTAGCACCTGTCCATACGTTTAAATCGGGGTGGTTATACTGTACGCCAGTATCGAGAATCCATGCAACCATATCGCCGCTATAGTTTGTGTAGCCAACCCGCGATATGCCCCAAGGGGTAGTTTGGGCTTTTTCGGAGGTTACGGCTTCGCCTTCTGTAATGTAGCTTAGCTCAACGTAGCGGTTGGGCTCAACAAAGTCAACCCTTTTGTCCATCTTTAGCACTTCAGCTTCTTCGGGGGTTAGCTTTGCTGCAACGCCGTAAACCGAGCCAGTGTAAACGTGCTCAATGGCTTCGGCGGGTATGCTTAAATCGTTAAGCACCAGTTCGTATTCGTTGCGAAACGAATTAACTTTCTCATCGTAAAGCCTTTCTAAACTCTCGTTTTTCGAGCTAAAATCTCTTTGCAATGCGCTTTTGGCATCAAAAAAATTCTGCTCAATGCTTCTGAATTTGACCGTTTCTTTGTACACAACAATGTAGCTGTTGGGTATGGCATCGCCATGCTTAAGCTCTTGCAAGGTTACGTTCGAATCCTGTTCGGTTTGAGGCGTTAATTCCTCCTTTTGGCAACCCGTAAAAATGATGCCTGCAATAATTGCTAGTCCTAATAACTTTGTTTTCATACGATTAAAATTGGTTAGGTTTAAAAAATGTGGTTAGTTTTTTATTTGCTCGACCAATTTAATGCGCAAATTGAGGGGGAATTTAAAAAGTAGACTAAATGCAATTTGCTGTAGACAAACAACCAAAAGCACACCGTATAGAGTGATATAACGCACGGTAGTGTTTTATGTTTTTTTGATGTTGTTATTGCTTAGTCGTCAATTTTATTGGGTGTTGTGTTCTTTTTTTTATGTGTGTTTATGTTTGTAATATTAAGGTACACAGATGAAAGCAGGTAGATAATACTAAAGAGTTTGTTTGTCAAACAATACCCTACCTTCATGTAAAAAATGTTCCCTTTTTGGTATTATCAACGTACATAATGGTAGAACCAGCTAACTAAAATCATGGTTGATAATAGCACAATTTTAGAGTTTGAATTTAATCGAGCCGAACGGCGAAGGGTAAAGCCAGTTTGGCTGAACCTGTTAGTAAAACTATCGGCATTTATTATGCTGGTTGTGCTAACCAGCTACCAGCTACCTAATAGTGCTAATGAAAAAAAGGTAAGCTATAGGTTTATCGATTTACAGTACGAAATTCTTACCGCTGTTTATTCCAATGCTGATTCTATATTAATTAGTAGCCCGCTTATGCAGAGGCAGGTGCAGCAATTCTATACGCAAAAGGAGTTTGGGTCGGCATGGACTGATGCGTTTGGAGCAAATGGTCAGCTGACAGAACTTATAAGCCTACTCGATAGCGCAAGCTATTTAGGTTTCCCCGTTGATTATTTTAGTACGAGTAATCTAAAAGTTTTAATTAGTCAACTAGCTACTACAGGCTCATTAGCTGCAAGGGTTAACCTTGAGTTGCAGGCAACGGCTGCTGCACTTAGGCTAATGCTTTATCTGAATCGGGGGGTTAATGCTGAATCAATTCTTACCGATAGCGTTGTAGCAAGCATGGGTGTTTCGTACTTGCTGGCAAATGCATTGGAAACCGACAGCCTAAAACCAATGGTTTTGGCTTTGCAACCTAAGTTGGCAAACTATAACCGAATTATTGCATCGCTCCCTAACTTCATCGATATGCACTTATCGGTAAAGCATACCACGCCAAAGTTTATTGATGATAACATGCTTGCAAAGGCGTTTTATACGGCTGGTTTATCCGATTTTACATACATTGATTCGTCACAAAACAGCAAACAGCTAATTGCACGGGTGCAAAGCAAACTTGGACTTACAGTTGATTCTACGCTGAATGCTCAAACGCATGAGGTTTTGGTTTCGATGCTTCAGTATCGGTATTTTCAGGCCTGTTTAAATATTAACCGCTTAAGGCAAATGAATGGCCTCGAGGGTAGTTTCCTGTTCGTGAATATTCCTGAGTTTAAGCTGCACGTTATTGACTCGATGAAAGAGTTGGAAACTTTTAGGGTTATAGTTGGTAAGGCAGAAACTCCAACTCCCGTGTTTTCAGGTAAGATTGATAGGGTTGTAACCAATCCGTATTGGACTGTACCCAAGAGTATTGTTGCAAAAATGCTGCATAAGATACGGAGCGATTCTACTTATTTAACTCGGAATGGCTACTACGTAATTAATAGTTTCGAGCAATGGGTTGATAGCAAGGAAATTGATTGGAGCAATCCCGATCCGCTAGGAAATCGATATGCATTGCGTCAAAGAAATAGCACATCGAATGCGCTAGGATTGATAAAATTCTTGTTTCCTAATGATTACAGTGTTTACATTCACGATACACCATCGCGTAACCTCTTCAATCACGAAGTAAGAACTTTTTCTCATGGTTGCATAAGGCTTGAAAACCCCGATAAACTTGCGCAGTACATTACCGATAGGTTTGTTGAGGATGAGCTAAATATTCAGCAGCTAATATCAAACCGAAGTACAACCGATATTGAGCTAAGCAATCAGCTCGATGTGCATATCCAATACATTACTTGTACTGCTGCTGAGGATAGGAACATGCAGTTTTTTGCTGATATTTACAATCGCGATAAGCAGGAAATTATGTCTACGTTCCCGGGTTTGCTTGAGATATAGCGCTAAGCGTAGGATGGTAAATAAAGAGGCAGGTGCCGTCTTTTATCAAATCAATTATCTCTTTTGTTTCGTCAACAGGTAGGGCAGGGCAACCAAAGCTGCGCCCTAAACGCTGATGCTTTTGTATGAAGTAATTGCTTACGTAATCGGCTCCGTGTATTACAACTGCCCGCTTAAATGCATTATCGTTAATGCCCTTTTCAACCCCGTTTAACCTTAGCGAATACCCATGTTTGCCTGTGTATGTATTTTGCGTTACAAAAAGGCCAAGGCTACTTTGGTTTGAGTGAACTGTGTTGGAGAACGATTCGGCTTTCAATACCCCTGAGTTTTTGCCGTGGGCAACTAAGGTTTTTTTTATAACCTGCTTGCTTCGCAGATTAATAATAAAAAATCTATCCTCAACCGATGGTTTACTAAAATCGATAATAGCAATAAGCGAATCGTTTTTTAGGCTATTTTGCTGCTTTAGGCGAACGTATCCTCTAATAGCAAGGTTGAGAGCATCAGTAGGAATGCCAATGGAGTCGGATAGGGTTGTGCTCCAGTGGTTACTATTTTTGGCATAGGTGTTTTCACTTTTAGCCTCGCTTGATGTTGAAGAATCAAATTGAAAAAAAGCGCTTATGCCTGAAATTAGAATTACTAGTGATATTTGGAAAAGATTATTCAATGCTAATTTTTTTTTGCAAAAGTAGGTATTT
>CAZGQZ010000157.1:0-3465 GCA_964527985.1 uncultured Rikenellaceae bacterium
GGAGCCGTTCGCGAGGTTACTGGCAGTAAACATCTTATAACCACAAATAGTGGTAAACGAATTTTGCTCGATTGTGGAATGTATCAGGGCAAAGGATTGGAAACCGACGAGATGAATCGTGATTTAGGGTTTGAGCCTAAAGAGATCGATCATATAATACTAACCCATGCGCATATCGACCATTCAGGGCTTATACCCTACGTGTTTAAGCAAGGCTTTAGCGGTTCGGTAGTTTGCACCTCAGCAACCCGCGATTTATGCGCAATTATGCTAGTCGACTCAGGCTTTATTCAAGAGCGCGACGTTTACTTCTTCAATAAAAAAAGAGCGAGTAAAGGTTTGCCTCCTGTTAAACCGTTGTACACAAAAGACGATGCCGTTGCATCGATGGAACTATTTATTGGTGTTCCGTACGATAGAAAGTTTAGCATTGACAGCAACATCAAGGTAAGGTTTACCAATACTGGACACATGCTGGGTAGCGGGGTTGCTAACCTTGAGATAACCGAAAATGGGGTAACCAAGCGCATTGCCTATACTGGTGATATTGGACGGCCAAAGAATAGGATTTTGAAATCGCCTAAACCCTTTCCGCAAACCGATATCCTTATTTGTGAGTCGACTTATGGAGATAGGCTCCACAACGATAGCGACAGAGGGGAAGAGGATTTACTCAAGGTTGTTTACGAAACATGCGTTAAAAAAGGGGGGAAGCTAATTATCCCATCGTTTAGTGTGGGTCGTACGCAGGATTTGGTTTACTCTCTCAATAACTTTTATAATAGTGGGCGATTGCCAAAGATTGATATTTTTGTCGATAGCCCATTAGCAACAAATGCCACCGAAATTTTTAGGATGCACCCCGAGTGCTTTAATAAGGATATTCTTGAGGTTATGGAAACCGACCCTGATCCGTTTGGTTTTAATACCCTTAAATACACGAAAAGCGTTGACGAGTCGAAAGCGCTAAACACCTACGATAAGCCTTGCGTTATTATTTCAGCTTCGGGAATGGCCGAAGCAGGAAGGGTTAAGCATCATTTGGCCAATAATATTGCAAACCCCAAAAACACCATACTGTTTGTGGGCTATTGTGCGCCAACAACCTTAGGCGCTCGCATTATGAATGGTGCAAAACAAGTATCTATACATGGAATTGTTTACCCCGTAAAGGCCGATGTTCGAAGAATTGAATCCTATTCTGGTCATGGAGATTACAAGGAGATGATTGATTTTTTGAAGTGTCAGGACTATGGATCAATAACCGATACTATTCTGGTGCATGGCGATTTAAAACCTATGGAATTTTTTAAGCACAAGCTGAAGCAGGAAGGCCTAAAAAATGTTCATATCCCTACCAAGGGCGATACGCTTTTCTTTTAGAATACTAAGTATAAACATTGATGATTGTAGTTTTTTAAGTTGTACAATATGAGAGGTATAGTCAAGCTTTATGTTAAGGGTTTTTTTGCTTTTGCTGCTGTTTTTGCAGTTGTACTTGCGTTAATTGATTATTATGATGGAAGTATTGATTGGTTGCAAATAACTATAGCCAGTGTTTTTTTCGGTGTTTTTATGTCGTGGATTATTGTGAACGCTCAGAAAAAGAAAGTACGAGAGTATAAAAAATCTGAGGTGATTGATAAAGATCTTAAGGTTAAGCAGAGCATATCTTTTCATACAGAGTTGTCAATTAATGAGATTCTTGATTTGCTGGAGAAAAATGATATTACTAAAGCTTGGAGATTTAAAATTGTTAGTTCAGAGATAAAGGGAATAACCAAAAGATCAAGAGGCTCATGGGGAGAGCGAGTTAGCGTTAAGTTTGCTGAAGGTAAGGTTCAAGTTGAGAGTAGACCAATTTTGTTCACTGCCATATTTGACGCTGGAAGGAGTTTTTATAATGTGCAGCTTGTTAAGGCAATAATTGAACGTTGATGTTTTAACTCGTTTCTCTCTAATTATTGAGACCTAAGTAATATTGATAACTAATTAGTTATGATTGGCAATAATGGTTGACCCAAATCACCAATTTTTTATGGTTCAGGCTATTGCAAATTGCTGAAAAAGGGTATAACTTGTATTGCGTTTTAATGAAAAGGGAAAATGGGCGACGCCAAAACCATACTGAACCTTATGGCCGATATGTACATATCAGCTCATCCTAACTTTTTTTATAGGGAGGTGGTGTATTTTCCTCCCCAAAATAAAAGCCCATATCGTTTTCCGCAGCTGGGGCTTTCCGATGTGTTTGTCGATCAGGTTGATATTAAACTCGTTGAGGAGCAAACCGAAGGCCCTTATACCGATTCGCTTGCGTGTTTCTTTTTTAAAAGCTAAGTCCTACTTTATTATTGGTTGCGCAAAGGCGTTTACATCTTTATCGGTAATCTCTTTGTCACACAGTATTATAAGCCTTTCAACAACATTCCTAAACTCCCTAATGTTTCCTGTCCAGCTAAAGTTTTGTAAAGCTTTAATAGCCCCTTCGGTTATCGATTTGGCTGGCATGCCGTATTCTTGGCAGATGAGTTCAATAAAATGGTTGGCAAGCAACGGGATATCCTCAAGCCGTTCGTTTAGGGCAGGTACCTGAATGATGATTACGCTAAGCCTATGAAATAGGTCTTCTCTGAAATTACTTGCATCTATTTCCTTTTGCAGGTTTTTGTTGGTTGCAGCTATAATGCGCACGTTAACGTTAATGTCCTTATCGCTGCCCACGCGCGATATCTTATTCTCCTGCAATGCCCTAAGCACCTTAGCCTGTGCGCTTAGGCTCATGTCTCCAATCTCGTCGAGGAAAAGTGTGCCTCCATCAGCTTGCTCAAACTTGCCTTTGCGCTGCTTAATGGCCGAGGTAAACGCACCCTTTTCGTGACCAAAAAGTTCACTCTCGATTAGTTCCGAAGGGATTGCAGCGCAGTTCACTTCCACAAAAGGCATATCGGCTCGGCTGCTTTTTTCGTGTAGCCATCGGGCTACAAGCTCTTTGCCTGTCCCGTTCGATCCGGTAATTAGCACACGCGCATCGGTGGGAGCAACCCGATCGATCATGTCTTTCACTTTTGATATTGATTCCGATTCGCCAACAATATCGTAGGTTTTGCTAACCTTTCGCTTAAGCGTTTTGGTTTCTTTTATAAGGGTGTTCTTATCGGTTGCGTTACGAATGGTAATGAGTATTCTGTTCAAATCGAGTGGTTTCTCAATAAAATCGAAGGCCCCTTTTTTAATGGCCTCAACGGCTGTATCGATGTTTCCATGGCCAGAAATCATAATCACGGGTATTTCAGGGTTTTTCTCCTGAAGAATTTCGAGTACCTCAATGCCATCCATTTGTGGCATTTTAATATCGCAAAGTACAACGTCGAACCCATTCTTTTCGGCTTGCTCAATGCCCATTGGTCCGTCTTCGGCCAATTCAACTTCGTGGTTTTCGTATTCGAGTATTTCTTTTAGCGA
>CAZGQZ010000157.1:3565-6341 GCA_964527985.1 uncultured Rikenellaceae bacterium
TGTTGCTTTTGTATTGCTTAATGAGGTACGATGTGTAGTTGAATACTGCTATGTATGTATCGTTTTGTTTAATAAGGTCGGTTATTTTACCGGTTATGTTGAGGCGTTCCTGCCATTTAGTTTCTCCCACTGAATCGATTTGACAGAGCACTGTGGCTTGGTATCCCGAATCTGTAGAGTTTTCTTTGACTCCAAAGGCTAAAGTAGCAAGCTTGTTAATTTCATCGTAGTGTATTAGCAGTGGCTCTTGTGTAAAGGGCAACGGTTTGCCCAAAAGTACATTTCCTTGGCTGTTGAGCACCACAAGTGTGTTCGTATTTAACGAATCGATTGCTGAGCTAACAACGGAAGCAGTACCCGACTCAAAACCCGAAAGGATTGGTGCTGTATTGCCGTTACTGCTATTGGGGTTGTATTTGCTGCCAATTTCGTTTATCCACTCAATGCTATTATCGTCGGATATTTTTGCAATAAATGCAATGTCTTTGTTGTTCTTCTTTACGTAGCCGCTAACGTAGCTGGGCTTCCCCTGTTTTGTGGTTACTTTCTGTGAGGTGTAACCATTCGTTGTTTCGTCCTTCTCGTTGGGGTAAAGGGCAATCTTAATTTTCCCTTTACCTTGCGCAAAACCTAAGCGTTTTTCAAGAGTGGGGATGCTGTTTAGTAGATTATTGAGATTAGCATAAGAGCTGTTCAGCGTAAGGTTTAAAAAAGGGGTTTCATTTATGGCAAACTGTTTAAACCCTGTGTAGCCTTGGTAGTGAGTTTCGAAGAATGCCTTGTGCCGTTCTACTCTTTCTTCGGAAATGGCTGTTGATAGCTCATTTAATTTATCGCGGGTTTCAATTTTCTTTTTTGTGAGCCTATGGTAGTACCTAAGCTTAGTGTTTATGCCCGATAAGGCTGTGTCGGTAGGGAGGTTTAATGGCGATTTGTTGAGCACCAGAAAATCTTGTCGAGCATTTAAGTAGACGAAGAAATCGCGAATAATCGAATTGTTGTCGTACTTGCCGAGCCTATACATGAACGATTCGCTGAACGATTTTAGGCTAACATCTTCGTCAATGCTCTCAATAATTGATAATCGTCGTTTGTTATCGTTAAATATTTTGTGTGTTTGCTCAATCTCTTGTCTAAGAGGAACTATATCCTCATTGTAAAGCGATTTAAATTCATTTACCCAGCTTGCGTAATCCCAAAGGGTGAATGAACTTTTTAAAAAGTCGCTATTTGTTAAACCTTCAAGTCTAAACGTGTTTATTGAGGCAAGTGTGAAGGCTTGATCGTAGCCGCCAATCGGAAATTTTTTTATTAGTCCTTTGTATTCATCAAAGGTTTTAAGCGAAAGTTCAAACTCGCTTTTTAGCCTATCAAGTGTACTTAAAAGTTCCTCGTCTGTTTTAAGCAGCGCTTCGTTAAGGTTGTCGTAATTCGTGTTAATGCCATTGAATATGCTAATGCAGTTGTTGTAGTGGTCTTTAGATTTTTCGAGCGTTGAGTAAATTAGCTGTAGCGAGTCGATAAAATGAGTACAGTATTCAACCCTTTTGTTTATATAGGCAATTACATGTTCGTTTTCGAGCTTACTATCATCAGTTTCGATCCTGAAATTACTGTAGTACTCTCTGTTTCTTCTAACCTCATTCGACTTAAGATATACAGGGAATAGCCCATAGTAAAGCTTTGCATTATTGGCCCAGTAAATGGCTTTGCTAACATTGCGTAACGGATCAACATCCTTCATAAGGCTTTCGCAGGCATCGGCAATTTGGATGTATGTATTTGAGAAATGTGGGTCTTGTTTTTGGTACTCAAAAAGGAGGGCATATCGGCCCTGTGGAGATAGCGTTGCGAGTGAACTAATGATTTCATCGTAATCCATTTCTTGGGCTGTGCTAGCTGTAATGCTTGTTCCTATGATTAAGGCTATTAGGATGACCCTTTTGTATATTGCTCGTTTCAACATTGGGCAAAAGTTTACTCTATTCACTTTCGAAACTATTCTCATTTGATGACTCCTCTTTTATGTCGATAATTTTAAATTCAACCCGTCTATTTAGCGCTCTGTTCTCGTCGCTATTGTTCGGAACCATTGGGTTTGAAAGACCATAACCCTTTGCAACAATTCTGTCCTGTGGAACTCCATTCTCAAGCAGATAGGCCACAACGGATTGTGCACGGCGCTCCGAGAGGACTTTGTTAAACCTAGCACTACCAACATTATCGGTGTGTGCCGATATCTCAATTACTATGGCTGGGTTATCGAAAATTAGCTGAATAACTCGGTTTAGCTCAGGAAACGCTTCGGATGATAAATCGGCTGAGTTTGTACTAAAGTTAATGTTATTAAGCCTTATTGATGTTTCTGCCTTAAGCGAAACTAGCTCTGCCTTAATTGTTTCAGTGTCTTCCTTGTTTAGGTCTATAACCTGGTTATGAAACGAGTAACCCTGCGCTCCTCGTACAGTAAACTCGTACTTATCGCCTTCACGGAGAACTGCTCTTACCTTGCCGTTCTTTACGTCATCGGCCTTAAATATTATTACCTCTTCGCGGTTAAGGTTTGTTATTATAATTTCAGCCGCAACGCCTTCGTTTGTTTCCGAATCGGAAATCTCAATTTCGACTTCTTTTTTGATTGGCAAAAGCGAAAGGCTTCGCTCAAAGTGCGAAAAAACAACATCGCCTCTAAGGTCGATGGAAAGCTCGTTGCTCTCAAATCCGATGTTCTGGGCCGCTACTTTGTACTCGTAACCCAATGGTAGCGATGCAGCGT
>CAZGQZ010000158.1:0-6333 GCA_964527985.1 uncultured Rikenellaceae bacterium
CATTAGGCTGGAACAGGTTTTGTTTAACCTAATCGATAATGCTTTCAATTCAACTCACGAAGGAACAATAGAGTTTGGGTACCAGCTCGATACAAACGAAACCATTAAATTTTTTGTAAGAGATACAGGAATTGGCATTGAGCCAGAGCAGCAAAAAAATATTTTCAAAAGATATCACTCGAATGAAAGACCGTATATTAAAAGTACGGAAGGAACAGGCTTAGGCCTTTCAATTTGTAAAGGTTTGGTGAATTTGCTTGGCGGAAACATTTGGTTCGAAACGGTGGTTGGAGAGGGAACAACTTTCTACTTTACAATTCCTTACGAAATTATTTCTGCGGATGTAGATGAATTATCAAGGGTAGAAAGGGGCAAGTTTAACGAGGTTGATTTTACGAACAAGAAGATACTGGTAGTAGAAGACGATTTGATTAGTTATCAGTTAATTGAAGCGTTACTTAGTAGAACCAACGGCAAGATAATTCATGTGAAGAACGGGGAGGATGCCGTTGAGGTTTGTAAGTTAACTAGCGGAATCGATATTGTAATTATGGATATGCGATTGCCATTTATTTCGGGTTACGAAGCAACAGAGCAAATCCTAAAGCATAATCCAGATATGAAGATAATTGCGCAAACGGCAAACGTGCTATGCGAGGATAAAGATAAATGCTTTAAGGCTGGTTGCATCGATTATATCCCAAAACCCATCGATCCCGATGAATTTCTAAAGTTAGTTTCAAAGCATTTACTTGGTGTGGTTAATAAAAAAAACTCCTAGCACAAAGCTCTACACTATCACAAGTTGTTGATTTTTTTTCCCATCACTCTTTCGTTTAATTTTCTCGAACTTTTTTTAACACAAACATACACAGGTATATAAACAATAATGCTGGCAGTTTAATGTTTGGTATGTAATTGGTTACACACTAGGTTAACCATTCTAGCGTTTTGAATGCAAAGCAGTGTATGCTAAACAAAAACATCCAAATAAAAATGAAAAAGTATCTAGTTTTATTAACCATTGTTGCAGTTGTTTTTTCTTGTAAAGAAAAAGAAAAAAAGGAGATTGAAATTTTAAAACAACAGGTAGAGGCGCTAAGGAGCGATAACCAAATGAAGGATTCAACCATCAACAAGTTCTTCAGCGTGCTCAACGAGATTGAAGGGAACCTTATTGTTATTAAGGAGAAAGAGAATACCATTTCGAAAAACGCCGCCCTTGGCACCGAAATGCAAAGCGATGTTCGTGAGCGAATAAACGAAGACATTCAGTTCATTAACGAGCTTATGGCAAGAAATAAGCAGTCGATACGAAGCCTTGCCAAACAGGTTAAGGATTCCGACTTTAAAGTTGAAGGCCTTGAACAACGCATTGAACAAACTAGCCGCTTGCTTAACGAACGCGATAGCCAAATAGAACTTCTTAAGGAAAGTTTAACCAGCCTTAACTTCTCGCTAGAGGTTCTTAATGCAACCATCGATACACTAAACATTGAGAAGGAGATGCTTGCCAAGGAAGTTGAAAGTAAAATCGATTTGCTTAACATGGCATGGTATGCCTACGGTACAAAAAAGGAACTTGTTGACAATGGGATTGTTGAAAAAACCGGTGGCTTTATTGGAATTGGAAGAACACTGAAGCTTAAACCCGATTTCAACGAGGATTACTTCACAAAAATTGATGTAACAAAGGCTTCGTCTATTCCTTTATTCGTAAAAGAAGCAACGCTAGTTACCTCGCACCCAAGCGGCTCGTACCAGCTGGTTCAGAATGAAGCAAAAATTATTGAACAAATCGACATAGTTGATGCTGAAAAATTTTGGAGCGCATCAAAGTATCTGGTTATTGTGGTTGAGTAAACCAGAAGCGGATAAGAACAAAAGCAGGGCATTCTTACAGCCCTGCTTTTTTACTTCAACACATTGTGAGTTTCCCCCAAAACTTATTTACTTGTTTCCCGTAAAACAGAATCAATCTTTTTCACTAAATTAGCCCCTTAGTACGTATAAAAATCAATTTTTGAAATAAGAAAATTGGCAGAATCGGCTCATGGAAAAAATCGAAAAACCCAAACGCACGTGGATCAAACCTAAGGTTATATTAGCCTTTATGGTTATTGTTGCCATTGCCGTTGCTGCTGTTGGGATTACCTTCAAAGGGTTTCTCGATTTAACAAAAACACGCGAAACGCTTTCGGAACCCAGCAAAAAGTTGGTGAAGCTCAACGGAATTCTCACCGAAATTTACGATGCCGAAAGTAGCATTCGAACTTACACGTTAACTCACGAAGAAGAGTACCTGAACCAATACTTCTCTTCACTGTTGAATATAAACGACGAGGTTGACACGCTTCTTGGTTTAACTTTAAACGATCCCATACAACGTTCAAAAATTGAATTTATTAAGGATTTGCTTTTGCGTAAGGGACGAATACTGAACGACTTAATTTACCTTAAAAGCAGCGACCATACTTCGCAGTTTTACGAGATGGCAGTTCAGGAGCTCGAACGCTTGGAACCCGATTCGGCTGTGGGACCGTCAGTGGTTGTTAGTACAACCACAACAAAAACAACAAAAAAGGATTCGGTAATAACTCAACCTTTGGTTGAAGGGCAAACCGATGAAGGATTCTTCGGCCGAATGAAAGGCTGGTTCTCAAAGAAAGAGTTGCCCAAGGATACAACCATTACCAAATTTTTTGTTGAGGTTGAAACTCGTGTCGACACCATGCAGAAGGCTTTTGTTCCGTCCGATAGTCTTTTAAACGAAGTAATAAAAATACTAAGCAGCATTCAGCAGGAACATACTTTTGCCCTCAACCTTATTAGCTCAAAGGAGCTTGAACTGCTGAAGAGCGACAAGGAGATTATGGATCAGATTCGAACCATCCTGTCGATGCTTGAAAGGGAGGAGCTAAGCGCCTCGTATATAAAGGCACAGGAGGCAAGGGAGTTGGTTCGTGAGTCTACCATTTCGTTGCTTGTGCTGGGAAGCGTGGCCTTTTTGATAATAGTAATTTTTACAGCAATAATTTTCAGAGAGGTTTCGCAGAGTGTTTACTACCGTAATCGCCTTTTTGAGGCGAAGCAGTTGGCCGAGAAACTGTTGAAGGCGAAAGAGGAGTTTTTGGCAAATATGAGCCACGAAATTCGCACTCCCTTGAGTGCAGTAATTGGATTTTCACGTCAACTCGGGAAAACAGAACTGTCGAAAAAGCAGGAGGAGTTTGTGGAGTCGCTAAAAACATCCTCTGAACATCTGCTCGAAATCATTAACGACATCCTCGATCTTTCTAAGATTGACGTGGGTTACCTTCGCATCGAATCCATTCCGTTCACTCCGTTCGATGTTCTTCAGGAGGTAGTCAACACCTTCCGAATTAAAGCCAAGGAAAAGAACTTAGGCTTGGAGTTGAACGCCGAGGAGGAAGCATGCATAACAGTAATTGGCGATCCGTTCCGTTTCAAACAAATTCTGTTTAACCTCATAAGCAACGCCATAAAGTTTACCGAGAAAGGACATGTTGCTATAAATGCGAAGTGCCTTGAAATAAACGAAACAGCAGCTCGCTACTCATTCGAAGTTTCCGATACTGGAATAGGAATTCCTGAGGATAAGCTGGATTCGATTTTCGAGCAGTTTACTCAGGCCGACTCGAGTACAACCCGACAGTACGGAGGAACCGGGCTTGGCTTAACCATTGTTAAGAAGTTGGCCGAGCTTCAGGGAGCAACCATTTCGGTTGCAAGTATTCCCCAAAAGGGAAGCACATTTTCCCTTGCAATTTCCTACGAAATTTCGAAGGATTTGCCGATTAAGTCCGACAGAGATATTTCAAGCATTAATCTTACTTTACCTTCAGATATTAATGCTTTGGTGGTTGATGATGATCCTATGAGCCAAATGCTAATATCAGAAATGTTAAGAGCATTTGGTGCTGATGCACAAGCTATTGGTGATCCTGCACAGGCCATTGAACTTATAAAATCGCAACCTTTTTCGGTGATTCTTACCGATATTCACATGCCAATTATTAGCGGGTTCGATCTTGTAAAAACCGTTCGGCAACATTTTCAGGATGCCGAGCAACCCCTTGTAATAGCATTAACTGCGAATAATATTAATGATAACCCAGAGTTTTACAAAGAGTTTGGATTCGATGGGGTTCTCATTAAACCCTTCTACGAAATACAGCTTTACAACCAAATTGCTCCCTTTGTGAACCAACAAACCATGGAGTTTACTCCGCCCGAAAATATTGAAAGCGAAGGGAATAATGCGTTATTCGACATATCCGATGTTCATAGGTTCGCTGGTGGCGATAGCGAATCGGCACGCTTAATCCTCAAAACATTTATCGACAACGCCTCTTCCAACCTAGCAAATTTGATTGATTTTACCGAGAAAAGCGATTGGCCCAAGGTTAAGGAAACATCACACAGAATGAAATCGGGCTTTAGACAGTTTAAAATTCACTCCATTGCCGATACCCTAGAGAGCATCGAAAATGCCGATTTCACAAATATCGACGAGTCAATGCTTATTCAAACTATACATGTGGTTGCCGAGGAAATAAATAAAATTAAGGAGCTTCTAACCCTCGAAATGGAGAGGCTGTAAACCTTAATTCAAACTATCAGGTTATGCACCGATTTTTGCTTGTATTGGTAATTTTCTTTTTCGCAGTAACATGTAGGTTGAACGCACAATCGGTGTACCATCATGTTAGAAACACCAGCGTTTACGAATTTTTGGACGAACTGGCCAATACAGGAATTGTTGAGGTGAATAGCTCCGTAAAGCCATACTCTAGGACTCAAATTAGCGAATTGTTGCAAGCCGCCAGCTTGCAGAATGAAAAGTTAAACCGTAGGCAAAAGGCTGAACTCGAGTTCTACCTCAAGGATTTTGGGAAGGAGCAGCATCCTGACAAAAATTTTGACCGGCGTTTCGATGTTTTTTACCATCGCGATAGCCTTTTTACAGCAACGCTAAATCCTGTTTTGGGTGTTAACACCTTTTACACCGATGGCGAGTTGGCATACCGCCGCTGGGTTGGTGCCGAGGCGTGGAGCTACATGGGTAAAGGTTTTGCATTGTATGCAAATCTTCGCGACTATGCTGAAAGTAACCGTTTGTCAGAAGCGTCGTACCTAAACCATTATCAGGGTGGTGGTTACAAACGTAAAGCAGATGGGGGCGAGTTTAGCGAAATGCGTGGCGGAGCAACGTGGAGCTGGGACTGGGGAGCCATTGGAATTGTTAAGGATCACGTTGAGTGGGGAAGCGGATACAACGGAACCAATATCCTTTACAGCCGTGCGCCATCGTTTACCATGTTGAAGTTAAACCTGAAGCCGGTGCGTTGGTTTGAACTAAATTTTATTCACGGTTGGCTGGTTTCACAGGTTATCGATAGTAGTAGAACGTACACTTACGCTGGAACTCAGCGTAACCTATTTCATCCCAAGTATATTGCTGCCAACTTTTTTACAATTACACCCTTGAAAAGGCTGAACATTTCGTTTGGAAATTCAATTGTTTACTCCGATCTGGATATTCATCCTGCTTACCTTACCCCAGTGTTTTTCTTCAAATCAATCGATCATCACCTAAACGGAATGTCGAATTACACGGGGCAAAACTCGCAAATGTTCATGGACATATCATCGAGGCAAATAAAGAACCTACACCTTTACTTCTCGTTGTTCTTGGATGAAATTGCCCTATCACGCATGTTCGACAAGGAAAAACACAGCAACTTCTTCAGCCTCAAAACAGGATTTCGGTTAACGAATTTTCCGCTCCAGAACGTTAGTCTTACAGCAGAATATTCACGAACAAACCCACAGGTTTACGAGCATATTATTGAAACCACAACCTTCGAAAGCAACCGGTATAATCTGGGGTACTACCTGAGAGAAAACTCACAGGATTTTTACGTTTCCATCGCAGTAAAACCATTCCGAGGCTTTCGAGCCGAGGTTTCATACACATGGGCACAGAAGGGTCCCGATACCAGCGAGGAACCATCACGTCTTGGAATTCCTTTCATGGAAACCGTTGATTGGGAAGCCAAAATTCTTTCCTCGGAGTTCAACTTTGAGGTGCTTAACGATAGCCACATCTACCTAGGATTCGATTACTCAAACTATTCAGGGAACGTTCAGGAGTTCACTCCGGCATTCTTTACTAACGGTCTCATTTTTACTTTTGGAGGTTGCTACGGATTTTAAAAAATATTCCTTAAAGCATTAGAGATCTATCATTAAGCACTTTTTAACCTTTTTAATCTAGTTAATTCTTAATATTCATGTTAACTTTGCGCT
>CAZGQZ010000159.1:0-6333 GCA_964527985.1 uncultured Rikenellaceae bacterium
CTGCTTGGTTAAAGTGAGGTTTTAGCGTAGCGTAATCAATATGAGTAAATCCACCTCCCGTTTGCTTTTCAACTTCAGTAATTAGAGCCGAGAGTTGGTTTAAGTATACGTTTGCCTGAACTTCAATGCTTTTGTTAACCCGGCTAGTTGAGAGTTTTGATACAGAATAAGCTGCTGCAGCAAATAGCAATAGAAGAAGCATTGCTACTGTTAGCTGAATACGTTGGTTTATGCTTATGTTCTTTAAAAAGTTCATGTTTATTAGTATCGTTGAGGCTATTTTTTAATGTATGCTTGTCCCATTTTTTCAAATTTGTTTGCCCATGGGCCAAGTATTGTTTCGTGCATGCCCAGTACAAGTACCCCCTTGTTGTAAAGGTTTTCATGAAACAGGTCGAATACTTTGTTCTGAAGCGTATAGTTAAAGTAAATAATTACGTTACGACAAAGGATTAGGTCGAATTTAGCGAAAAACAGATTTCCATCTTTTACCAAATCGTGCTTTCGAAATATCGGTTTCTCGGTAAGGTGTTTTTTCATCGTAATGGTATCCCTTGCCTTGTCAATTTCGAAATACTTTTCGTAAGGGACATCGTTAAACTCCTCGTAATTCAATGGGTTTTGCTTAATAACCTTGTCAAAATTATCGAGGTATCCAATATTAAACCGATACTTGTATTCCCCCTTTTTGGCTGCATCGAGTACGTCGGTGTTCAAATCGGATGCGAAAATTTTGGCCTTATCGAGTAGCTCCATTTCGTTTAGTAGTATCATCATGGAGTATACTTCTTGTCCGGTTGAACAGCCAGCATGCCAAATGTTAATGTTTTTGTTGTTTTTAAAGCGTGGCAGTATACGCGAGCGAAGCATGTGCCATATTTGGGGGTCGCGAAAAAGTTCGGTGGTATTTACGGTAATCTCTTTAACAATTCGCTCGGTAAACTCAGTATTGGTTTTAATTGAGGTGATTAGTCCAGCAAGATCGAGGTTGAAATCGGAAAGGACTTTTTGCAGCCTACGCTTAAGCGACTTATCCGAATACTCGCTAAAATCGTATTTAGATGAGTTCTTTAGGGCAGCCACAAAGTATTGCAAATCCTGATCAGAAATAACCATATGCCGATTATTACGCTATAAATACCATTATACCCCGTATGTTAGCTTGCGTTTTAAAAACAAGTGGCAGCCAATAATCAGGATATAGTAGAATTAACTTGCTAAAAATATAAATACTTTACTAATTCGCAAAGCCTATGGTTCTTTTTTATTAAGGTTGTTTGGCTTAATGTAATGATTAGTTGCTTTTTGTTGAAACGCTAATTTGACCATCAGCCGTTTTGCAGGGACTAATATACTGAAAATGCTTATAAGCGTGGTTTATGAGCCTAGCGTAAAACCAAAAACAAAATAGATATTTTCGGTGTAAGGATTCATGTGAATTTTCCCAAATATTGGCAACGAGAAGTTGTCGCTAATCAAAAGGGGCTGTTCAAACTGTAATCCTAGGTTTACCATGTTGGCTCCTTGCGCATAGTAGCCATTGTGGGTTGTAAATCCTGCAATAATATCGAATTGCGTGTTAACCCAAGGTTTAAGCGAGTATCCAGCCTCAATGTATGTTGAGAAATAGTTGTTGCCTTCGTGATCCAAATCATCACCCCAAATTAGGGTTGATGCCATAATGGTTATTGGAAACTGATCGGGTCCGTTATATGTCAGTGTGGCATCAACAGTGTGCTGCGTTGTTTGCTGGTTAAAATCGAAAAGCCTATTAAAGGCTAGCGTTTCGTCGGGGCAAAAGTAGTCGAGTAATGCAATTGTAAAGCCGCCAATGGTATACGATGCGTACAGGTCGAACTCCGAGTAGCTGCTATCAAAAGTGTTTGCAGCCCAAGCACCAACTAAAAAATTTCCTTTGCTAAGGTTAACCGTTGGTTGTACGTTCCATGCGCTACAGGTTAGCGTTCCGCGCCAAACATGCCTTGATTGAATATTGGCCGAAAAATCGAAGCTTAGCGAATCGGTTGCCTTAGGAAGCTTGTCGGCAGGAGCCAAGAGGTTTGTTTCGGTAGGCGATGTACCAAAAACAGCAATTGGAAGCAAAGCTGCCAAAATGTTCGAGAATAAACTGCGCATGGCTTAACCGAATTATACTCTTTTAAATTTGTCCGCAAAATTAGCTGTTTAAAACATGATGGCTAAGCGAATATCTGCATATTTTCATATGTTATAAAGCTTGTTCTATAGCCTATAAATGCTTTGTTTGCATAACCTAATTTATTTTTGCTCAAAAACATTTTATCTCTATCTTTGGGCCAACAAACAAAGCAAATCCTATGAAGTTTGGTGTTGTTATTTTTCCGGGCTCTAACTGCGATCACGATATGATCTATGTTCTCAGGAACATCATGGAGCAAGAGGTTGTTGAACTTTGGCATAAAGATAACGACCTGCAAGGTGTTGATGTGGTTGTTTTGCCCGGTGGGTTTTCGTTTGGCGATTACCTGAGGTCGGGAGCGTTAGCTCGATTTTCGCCAATTATGGAACGGGTAATTGAGTTTGCCAATAATGGAGGATACGTGTTTGGGGTTTGTAATGGTTTTCAAATTTTGTGTGAGGCTAACTTGCTTCCAGGGGCATTGCTACACAACAACAGCCAAAAGTTCGAGTGTAAAAATGTTCATATACTTCCCGATAGCAAAACAGCAGCATTAACTGCCTTTTTACCGCGCGATCGTGCTCTTAAAATTCCAATAGCGCATGGTGAGGGTAGGTATTATGCCGATAAGGAAACGCTTGCGTCAATGAGAATTAACGGACAAATCCTGTTTAGGTATAGCGATGATAAGGGCTCTGTTTCCGAATCAGTTAACCCAAACGGGTCGGTTGAAAATATTGCAGGGGTTTGCAACGAGGGGTTTAACGTTTACGGAATGATGCCTCATCCTGAAAGGGCTGCCGACGATGAGCTTGGGAATACCGATGGACGACTTATTTTTGAGTCGTTTATTCGTTTTATAAAAGAGCGCGTTTTGTCAAACCGCTAATCGAAAAGTTTTCTCACATCTAGTATTGCCTCTTTATAGCTGTGTGGGTTGTTAACAATGCGCATTAGCATTTCTGCTACATCGGTTACGTTCGATAGCTGTTTGTTTTCTTTGTAGCCAATAAATCGGCTTAAATCTGGAAAATTTTCCTGTTTTATATCCCTAATATCTGCTTGCATTTGCGTGTCGACAATGCCAGGAGCAACGGCAAAAGCTTTAATCTTGTCGTTGTTGTTTTCAAGTGCAATAACTTTTGTAAGCATGTCCACTGAAGCCTTTGACGAGCAGTAGTTTCCCCAACCCTCAACGGGGTAGCGGGCGGCTCCTGAGCTAATGTTAAGAATGACTATTTGTGAGGCAGTATGAGAATACCTGCTAATTATCCAATTAGTGAGTATGGCTGGTGCAATGGCGTTTAGTGTGTGCGTTTTTGCAATTGTGTTGCTTGCTAATTTGCCGTACTGGGCAACTTCACCTAGCATGCCCGCATTGTTTACCAGTATTACCTTTTTGGCATTAGCAAGTAAAGGAGGTTCAAATTTGGTTAGGGTGTCAATACTGCTAAGGTCGGTTGTGATATGCGTGTAGCGCTTGTGCGATATTGTATTATTACGTGAAATGCCAAATACAATGGCATCCTCAATGTTCAATGCCAATTCAGCTAACGCCTTGCCAATTCCTCTGCTGCTACCTGTTATGTAAAAAACTGTTTCCATTGGAGGGTTGTTGGTTATTTCTTCTTTTTAATTGAAAATTTGCTGTTTAGCCACTTAGGGAACAAAATTGCTCCGATAAAAAGGTAAGGATAGTATGTTGCAAGCCTCCATATTAATGACATAGTAACAGCAACAGCACCTAGTATTGCTGGCGAAACCATGATGAACTCACCTAGGTAGCGAGTAAAAACAAATTCGGAGAAACCACTACCCCCAGGTGTTGGACTAACAAGCATCATAATCCACATTACTAGCTGACGGGCAAATATGAGAAAATGGTCGGATACGCTAAAAAATGCTAAGAGTAGCGCATTTACAACCCAATAGCGCGATGTCCACGATATAAACGTAGCCCCAAATGCTTTAAGCCAAAATCCAATGGGCTTAACTCTAAATTCTTTTGAGTTCTCAATAATCTCTGTGCCTGCTTCATTCGCTCCGTGTTTCCATTTTCGGAGAATGGGGAGTTTAAAAATCATCAGCAAAAGCCACTTTAACCCTCGCGGGTTAATAAATAAACCGTATGAGAGGAAAAGAACATAGACTAGTTTTAGCCCATAGCCTATTGAAGCAAAAAGAAAAAGCTCGTTTGAAAAAGATGCTTCACCTTCAACGCCCCCAAGGCCAAAAAGAATCCCCGGTTTAATTAGAAGCAGGAGTAACGGGAAGAAAATAAGAAAGTAGAGCTCGTCAAGGAGCGAAGTAGCCATAACTATTGCCGAGCTTCTGCCTATACCAATACCTTCCTTGTTTACATAGATAATTGCAACGCTAGTGCCTCCAATTGCCGAGGGTGTAATAGCCGACGTAAATTCCCAAAGCATAACAACTCTAAAGGCTTGACGAAGCGAGAGGGAGCCTTCGGAGAGTATAAGAAGTCTGAAAATATACCCAATATCGCGAAGAGCCATTAGCCCCATGGCAATGGCCAACCATAAAAGACCCCACTTGGTTAACGAAATGTACGAAAAAACGTTTGGATCGAATTCGCGGTAAAACAGATATCCAACCACACCAAGCCCAATAACAATAGGATATATTGCTCTGCTAATTTTAACTTTGCTTAACGGGTTGTCGTCGTTTAGCTCATTAGGTTTGCTGTGATTTGCCTTTTTCATGTATTAGCAAAATTAGTAAAACCTATCGAACCGACTATTAGTTCATTGTTTAAAGTTTGTTAACATTTCTTTTTTGCTTCGGGTGTAGTTTTAAGTGAAATGTTCAGCGGTTATAAACCGCTAAAAATATCAATGTTTTTTTGTAGGTTTGCTTTGGATGAATTTAATACTCGAAAAACTATGGAACTTAAAAAGGCAATTGAGTCGAGAACAAGCATAAGGCAATACACAACCGATGCTGTAGGTATTGATGACATTAAGGAGATGATTAGGCTTGCAAGCCTTGCTCCAAGCGTAAACAATTATCAGCCGTGGCAGTTTATTGCGATTACCAATAAAGATTTGATGACCCGAATGGCCAATGCCATTAGAGAGAGAATTAGCGCATTACCTAATAACGAATCGAAATACGCTTCAAACGTAAAAAAACAGGTAGAGTTTTTTGCCACTTTTTTCGAGTCGGCTCCCGCCCTTGTTGCTCTTTGTATGAGCGATTATGAAACTGTTTTGGAAAAAGGCGTTGACCTTACTCACGAGGAAATTAATAATCTTAGAAACTCACCCGATTTGCAAAGTGCTGGAGCGTGTATCCAAAACTTGCTTTTAGCCGCTGTTGATATGGGCTATGGTGCCTGTTGGATGAGCGCACCCATGGTAGCCGAAAAGGAGTTGGAAGAGATGCTTCAAGTTAAACCTCCCTTTAGGCTTATTTCCTTTGTGGCCATGGGTAAACCAGCAAAGGAACTTTCGCCCCGCGACAAAAAACCGATTGATGAAATGCTTCGGGTGATTGAATAAAAAAAGTTGGGTTTAACCCAACTTTTTCTGTTTCTTGCTAATGCTACTGTAACCTAAAGGTTATTGGAAAGGTGAATATTACTTTTGTAGGCTTTTCTCGCTGTAAGCCAGGCTCCCATTTGGGCGACATTGAAATAACTCGCAATGCTTCTTTAGCCAGCAACGGGTCTTCGGCTCTTAATACGGTTATGTCAGTAACATTGCCTTTTGTGTCGATTATAAACTGAAGGATAACTTTTCCTTGAATTCCATTTTTTGCTGCTAACTCGGGGTACTCAAGTTTTGAGTATACCCACTTGGAGAATTCATTATAATCGCCTCCCATAAAAGTGGGCTTCTTTTCAATCAAAAGGAATGGAATAGTCTCTTTAACATCATCCTCTTCTTGCCTGTTGATTATAAATGGTATTTCATCGTGGTTTGGATTTACGAAAATGTCTACGTTTTCTTCAATATCCACATCATCGTCTTCGTGTATTCGAATTATTTCTGCAATCTTAATTACAGGCGGAGGTGGCGGTGGGGTAATTTTTGCGGGATCGAGAATTACGATGTCAATTGGAGGTTCAGCAACCCTATTGTCAATAAGTAGTGCAAAGTTTCCCTCGCCAGAGCTAGGCCACTCAAAGGCCGTTAGAACTAGGGCTAATGCCG
>CAZGQZ010000160.1:0-6298 GCA_964527985.1 uncultured Rikenellaceae bacterium
TATTTCAAGCATGTACTTCAGCCCAAGATAGTAAGGATGACACTTATGTTGTTGTACTTTCGTTAGATGCTTTTCGCTGGGATTATCCCGATATTGCCAATACTCCTACGCTTAAGGCAATGGCCGAAACAGGTGTGAAGGCAAAAGCGCTAATCCCTTGCTATCCCTCAAAAACTTTTCCTAATCATTATAGCCTAGCTACTGGGCTTCATCCGAATAACCATGGTATTGTGTGTAATAGGTTTTACGACAAAGAGCTTGGCTACTACTCAATAGGCGATAGGAATGCTGTTGAGAACCCTGCTTTTTATGGAGGTGAGCCCATGTGGCTAACTGCCGAGAGGCAGGGAAAAAAGGCGGCTACGTTTTTTTGGGTTGGCTCCGAAGCGCCTATCGGTGGAAATTACCCTTCTCATTGGAAGCGATACGACCAAAAAGTTTCATTTGAAAGCCGAATTGATACCGTTATTCATTGGCTTTCGCTCCCCGAGGAGGTTCGGCCAAGGCTTATTGCTTGGTATTATCACGAGCCCGACTGGACTGCCCATCGCGATGGAGCAACGGGTACGAAAACACTTGCGCTTGTTGAGCAGCTCGATAGCCTTCTGGGTGTTTTTAATAGCAAGCTAAGCCAACTCCCTCATGCCGATAAGATTAACTTTATTGTTGTGTCCGATCATGGAATGGCCGATATCTCACCCGATAAGTATATTAATCTTTCCGATTATGTTGAGCGTGACTGGTTCGACTATATTACGGGAGGCAATCCGGTTTATAGCCTTCAGCCAAAGCAAGAGTTTAAGCAAAAAGCCCTTGAGGCTTTAAGGGCAATAGAGAACTTAAAAGTATGGGAGCGTAATGAAATACCCGAACGGCTTCACTACGGCTCTAATCCGCGTATTCAGGATTTGGTTATTGAGGCCGAAGCAGGTTATAGCATTGGATTTACCTCAAATGCCGATAGGTATAGTGGTGCAACACATGGTTATGATAATGCTAACCCCGATATGCATGGAATATTTTATGCCAAGGGACCAGCTTTCAAAAAAGGATTCGAGCATGAAGCCTTTCAAAATGTAAATCTTTACACAATTGTCACCCATATTCTTGGTCTCGAACCTGCCGAAACTGATGGCAATTTTAACGAAGTAAAGGATTTATTCAGTGTTGAGTGGCAGGATTAGCCCAACTTATTCCTTAATTCTTAAGTCGACCGATTTGTTGATAATGTAATAGCAGGGGTCGCTGCATGTTTCGTAATCGCGCTTCGTTTTCAGCTTAGCGCGGTTAATAACATGGTACGATCGTCCATCTTTTAAGTATTCGGCTTTTACAACGTATTCTTTATTCGTTCTTAGCGTTAGCATGGTTGTCGATGTTTGGATTACTTCCGAAAAAATTGCGTTGGCCTCATTAAATTCTTCTTCGTAAAGGGTGATGAAAACTTCGGGGTTCTCAGGATTTATTGTTAGCTTAAGCTCAATCTCCCCGTATTTTGGTTCATCTGTATAGCATTCGCTACAATCAACTGGAGAGAGCGATATGGAATCGCAGCTAGTAAATGCTGTAAGCACCGAAACGACAGCTGCAAGTATTAAAACTATTTTTACATTTTTATATCGATTCATTTTCAGAATTTAAAGCCATTCAACATTTTTTAGGGCAATTTTAGGTTTCGATAAATCGAAAGTATATCCGCATTTTAGCTCAACAAAAATGGGCTGTTTTTGGGTGTGCTCCATTTTGTTAAAATATCCATTAAGCGATAGCGTAAAGCCATTTTCATTGTAAAAAACTTCTATCAAGGGCGATGCCTTTAGGTAACTTTTTGGAGTAAAAGCATCACTTTTAACATTAAACTTACCCCATGAGTATAACCCTACTAATCCTGCTGAAACGCCAATGTGTGTGCCTTTTTTTAGCCGAAGTTTTCCAACATCTTTTGCTACATACAACGTAAAGTAGTTTCGTTGTTCAAATAGCTGATAAATAATATAGTCGGTTTGAAGCGTTACCGCCTTGTAGTATGGTCGAACGCCAAAAGTGCTCCCCATTCGTACGTTTGGTTTCGATATGCTAATGTCTGCATTTAGCAGAAGGTAAAAATCGTTTCCGTTGAGGGTTAGCCCCGAAGTAATACCGAAACTATTAACGTAACCTTTTTTATTAAGCGGCGAGCCCAGGTCTTGTAAAATTTTCGACAGATCAGCGTATCCGTTTTTTTGGGCAATATCGGCATAGCTGAATTCCGTTGAGTATTCCTCTTTAGCTGCTCCTTCAAGCATGAGCAATTCAATGGCTTGAGTTGCTTTGTTTTGCATTGCAATTGAAAGCGCAGTATTCCCTGCATAGTTTCGAAGCATTGGGTCTGCGCCATAGTCCAAAAGAAGCCGCATTATGGTTGTATCATTATACTGTGCTGCAACCATAAGCGGCGAAAACCCTTTGCGGTCGGATTTATCTACATCGGCCCAGCGTTCAAGCAGTAGCTCAGTTGTAACGAGCGATCCGGTATAAGCGGCAAGCATTAATGGCGTATTGCCATACCTATCGGTTGAGTCGATATTTGCTCCGTATTCAGTTAGTAGATATGTCATAAACGGATATCCGTAGGCACTTGCATAATGTATCGGCGAAATGCCGTTGAACGTTACTGGGTGGGGTTCGGCACCATTGAGTAGTAGTAGCTCGGCAATGCTATCGTTGTTGCTTATCGCTGCAAAATGTAGTGGGGTAAAGCCATTCTCGTTTCCTTTATTCGGATTGGCATAGTTGGCTAACAGTTCAACAGCAACAGGGTAGTGGCCGTTTTGCGATGCATACATTAGGGCTGTTGTACCATCCCACGAGGCAGCATTTGGATCAGCATCAACTTTAAGCAGTGCCTTTACGTTTTCAAGATTTCCCGAGTCGGCTTGTACAAGTAGCTGAAAATTTAAACCCTCCTTAAGGGTTTCTTGAAGTGTAGGTGAGATCGACTCTTGACCGTATACCTTGCAGGTTACTATTGTTAGTATTGCTATTATCAGGTTTAGCTTAGACTTCATTTTTGAGTAGTTATCATGGAGTTGTAAGCGATACAGGAATTACCTTACCATTAAAAAATTTATTGCCCTTTAGGGCAAAGTCGGCAATAAATTCCGCCATTTCATTGGGCATTAACGGAGCCTTAAAATCGGGAAAGGCTTTAGCAAGCATTTCGGTTTGAACAGCACCAAGAGCAAGGCAGTTAAAGCTTATCCCTTTTTGCTTGTACTCCTCGGCTAAGCACTCGGTTAAGGAGGCTATTGCAGCTTTTGTGGCTGAATATACCGAAAGCCCAGGGAATTTAACACTACCCTGAAAGCCACCCATGCTGCTAATATTAACTACATGTGCATTTGTCGAAAGTAGGGGTATGAGAGATTTTATTATTCGTGCTGGACCAGTGAAATTAACGCTAGTCATTGCCTCAATGTCGTTCGCCGATAAGCTTTCGAAAGGAGAATTTACAAGGTATCCGGCATTATTTACCAAGATATCTACGGTTGGTATGTATTGCCTTACCATTTCGGCAAGTTTCTCTTCAAAAGGTTCAGGTGCTGCAATATCAAAAGGAATGGGGAATAGATGCGCTTCAATATTCTCTCTGATGCAAGCGCTTTTCAGCTCTTTTAGTTTACCTTCGTTTCGCGCAAGTGCTAATATTGTGTGGTTGCCTATTGAGGCAAAGCGTTTGGCGAGTTCAAAGCCAATTCCGCTTGATGCACCTGTAATGACAATGTTCATAGCTTAAAATTGTATGTCTATTGTAAGTTGTATATTTACAAAGTAAAGGAAAACAAAACTAATTGTATTGCGTTTTTAAAATATTGCTGATGAAAATTGCAGCAAATTTCAACAAATATTATTCCTAACATATAGCGTTTGTAGCATTTTTAAAAATTTTTCTCGATGAAATTTCTAAATAGTATCCTAATCATACTTTTCCTTTTAGCTTCAACTAGCGTATTTGGACAAAGTGGGGGTGAGCCGAAAAAGTTTTCAGACAAGCTTTTTTTGGGTGGCTCATTAGGGTTAACTGTTGGCGACATTACACAAATTGATATTGTTCCGGTTGCAGGAATTTGGGTTATTCCGCAATGGTCGTTGGGTGTTGGTGGACGGTACACTTACTATAGCCACAAAGGTTACGTTATTGGAGGTCCTAGTGAACCCTACCGAACCCACATATGGGGAGCATCTGCATTCACGCAAATTTTACCTATACCCGATTTTAGCGAGGTGTTGCCCATTAACGTTAAGGGTGGCATTATGCTTCATGGCGAATACGAGCGATTGCTGATAGATAAGCAAATGACAAACCCTTTTACCACATCGGCACAGGGAAAAACATGGGTTGAACTTTACTTGGTTGGGTTTGGATACAGGCAACGAATTGGCGAAAAGGCAGCGCTTAACATTATGCTTTTATGGGAAGTGTCGAATAGCGATTTTTCGCCATACCCACAAAACCCTATGCTTAGGGTTAATTTTACAATATAGTAGTAACAGAAAAAAGGCCTTGGTATTACCAAAGCCTTTTCGCGTTCGTATATAGAATAATGCTTTTTTATTCTATAACATTAACATTTGTTGCCTGTGGGCCACGTTTGCCATCAGTGATTTCGAATTCAACATCTTGACCTTCGTCTAGACGCTTGAAACCTTCTTTAGCAATTCCAGTGTAGTGAACAAACACGTCGTTGCCTTCTTCAGTTTGAATAAAGCCAAAACCTTTAGCTGCATCAAACCATTTTACTTTTCCTTTCATGGTAAAACTTGAAAATTAATGAATAAATTAAAAATTACTACACAACAAAGGTGAGCATAAGATTTGATTTTGCAAGTTTTTTTTAATCTTTTTTTACATATATAGATTTTCCGATATGCAAATTAATGTTTTCGGCAGCATGTAATACACTACGTGGCTTAATGCTTAATAGTGTTTAGTTTAGCTCTTTTTAAATGACGATGATTTTACCACATATCAATGCTTACCGAATTTCACCATTAGTTTCCACGTTTTTATTAAATGTGTAAATCTCAATATTTTGGTATTCTTAAAATATTGCCGTTTCTTTACGGCTGAATATTCAATTTTTTAATTTTAAAACTATAGTTTAATGAGTGTTTCAAAAGACAAGGTAGTTTCAGTAAGCTACGAGCTTAAAGTTCAGAATGAGATTGTTGATAAGGCAGAAGCTGCCAATCCAATGCAATTTATATACGGTAAGGGAACCCTTATCCAATCGTTCGAGGATAACATTAAGGATTTGAAGGAAGGTGATTCTTTCGATTTCAATATTGCCTCCGATCAGGCATACGGAAAGGTTAATCAGGAGTATATTCTTAAATTGCCCAAAACCGTTTTTGAACGTGAAGGTAAAGTTGCCGATGATTTATTGGTTGTTGGTACTCGCTTACCAATGGTCGATCAAGAGGGTAATCAGCTTAACGGCCTTATCCTCGATGTAAAAGATGATCATGTTGTAATGGATTTTAACCATCCGCTTGCAGGAGAAGATCTTCACTTTACAGGTAAAATTGAAGCAGTTCGCGACGCATCGGCTGAGGAGTTAGCCCATGGTCATGTGCATAACCCTGAGCACAATCATGGCGAAGGTTGCTGTGGAGGAAATCATTAAGAAAACCCATATTTGTTAAAGCCGGCATTAGCCGGCTTTTCTTTTTTATGGCACCGGCGGTTTTTGGTTAAACCTCATTTTAGGTATATTTGAAGAGAATAAAATCTTTTGGCTATGTGGCGAAAACTTCCTCTTTGGGCAAAAATACTAGTAGGAATGCTAGTGGGCATTTTAGTTGGTGTTACAGGTGTTTGGCTTGGCTTTGGCTGGTTAATTACCGATTGGGTTAAACCCTTTGGGGTAATTTTCCTAAACCTGCTAAAGCTAGTAGCTATGCCGCTTATTTTTGCTTCGCTCGTAACTGGCGTGGCTGGCCTTTCCGATATTACAAAGCTCTCGCGCATTGGGTTAAAAACAATATCGTACTACTTGGTAACAACCATAATTGCCATTTCAATTGGGCTTTTACTGGTAAATGTTTTAAAACCCGGTAAGGCTTTCCCTGAGGAAAAAAGGCTCGAGATGATGGAGCAATATGCTGTTGACGTAGAGGGGCGAAAGGTAGCGGTTGATAATATTAAATCGGATGGGCCTTTACAGTTTATTGTTGACATAGTACCCGAGAATGTTGTGGGTGCAGCATCCGACAATGCAAATATGCTTCAGGTTATTTTCTTTGCCATACTGTTTGG
>CAZGQZ010000161.1:0-5010 GCA_964527985.1 uncultured Rikenellaceae bacterium
GGGGTGCTCGCTGCTCGCGCTCGTGCCCTCTACGTAGCTCCAGTCGGTGCCCTCTGCTCCGGGGGCTATCGTCCAGGCCCACGCGTCGGGTAGGTTCGTCGACGCATCGGTTAGCTGCACGGCCTCGCCGGGGTAAACCTCGGCGCTGCTCACGCTGAAGCTCGCCACGGGCTCCTCGGTCAGCTCGCTGATGGTGATGTAGTCGGCCTTGCTCTCGGTATCGCTGCCCTCCATGTTGCTCGCCGCTAGGCTTACGCTGTAGCTGCCGGCCGTGTTGAACTGCACCTCGGGGTGCTGGCTGCTCGCGCTCGTGCCCTCTACGTAGCTCCAGTCGGTGCCCTCTACCCCGGGGGTAATGGTCCAGGCCCATGCGGTGGGCGCGTTGGCCGTCAGGTCGGTGAACGAGACCACGTCGGTCTCCACCGTGGACAGCGGGCTCGCCGCGAAGTCGGCCTCGGGGGCTGCGGGCGCTACCAGGATGAGCTTGTAGTCCTCCGTGCCGCCCCAGCTAAAGGTGCCGCAGGGCGTGATGGAGCCCAAGTCGCTGGTCTCCCTCACCACCACGCGCACGAACTTCTGCCCGAGCGGGGCGTCGGCGGGGATGGTGATGCTGCCGGTGGCCGTCCAATCGGCATCTTGTGGCGCCACCTCAAAGGCGGTCTCGCCCTCGTCGTCGAAGTCGCCGTCGTAGTTCCAGTCCACGAACACCTTGGCGCCCTTGGTGTAGGTGCCGCCTGCGCTGCCCAGGGTCACGCTCACGTCGTACGTGCCGCCCAGCACGAACTCGTGGATCAGCTCTGGGTCCTCCGTGAAGTCGTCGTACTGGCCGCCGGGGGCCGTTACGTTCGCCAGCGGGCCGAAGGTGAACCCGGTCAGGTCGCTATCGCTGCCGCTGGTTGCGCCGGAGGCGCAGTACTCGGGCACGAACCCGATGATCACCTCGTACGCGCCCTCCGCGCTGTACTCGCCAGCGGTGGCCGTGGCGGTCATGCCCGCGGGCGTGCCCAGCGGCGTCTCGCTATCGGCCTCTATAGTGTAGCTCACCTCTACGCTCGCGCCGGCGGCTAGGCTGGCCACGTCGTAGGTGCCATCCAGAATCGTCAGGTCGAGGGAGCTCGTCGTGAGCTCTGTGCTCACGCCCGATACGTCGGCGTGGCCCGTGTTGCTCAGCTCGAGGGTCAACTCGGCGGTCTCGCCGGCATCCAGCACGCCGTCGCTATTGCCCGCGTCGGTTAGCGTCATCGAACCAAACGTTAGTACCGGGGCATTCGCCTTGATTTTTAAATTTGATTCCCAAGTATCGGTGCCATTGGTTATTTGAAGTAAGAATGATGCTTGATACTGATCGGGAACATCGTTAGAAACTGAGAGGCTAAAAGCATTATCAACCAAAGACGTATTACCTGTTTCACCATTTGCAATGTCGCCAAAGTTAACAGCATCGCCATCGGTAATTGTAAAATACTCATCGGTTCCTGATAGTGTAGCGGTAATGCCTGTGCCTGGATCAGCACCCACGTTTTTAAGTGTTACGTTAAGCGTAAAGTCTTCACCAAAATCTACTACTTGGTTATCGTTTCCTGTTTCATCGTTTACTGTGTATAAATCGAGAACAATGTATGGGCCCTCGAGTGCAGCAGCAGGAACTTGCGCAACGTATGGTACTGTTTGTGGACGAGTAACAACAATATTCACATCACCACCATCAAGAACAGGCTCAATGCTAACCTCTACTTCACCGGTTTCGTCAACTAAAGCAGCACCGTGTAAAACACCATCCTTGCTAATTGCAACATAAGAACCAGGCAAAGCACTTACAGTATAAGTATCAAGGCCAATGGGAACAATTGCCATGTGCGAAACAGTGTTCTCTTCACCTTCGGTAAGGTATGGCATAAGCGAAGGATCGCCAAGCACGTTATATGCCTGCCAGTAATACAAAGGACTTGAATGACTTGGATAGTTTTGAATATCAACCTCGGTTACCGCTAGGTTACCGACAAAAACCAAACCGCTAGCGGTTACATAATTTGAATGAAAAGATGCATCGTATGCTCCAAAGGTGGTTTCCTCAAAAGTTGGTACATAGCCATCGTTATCACCAGTAATTGGAAATGCTCCTACAGACCAATAGAAGTCTTCGAACCAGTATGAGGAAGGCGATGAACCAATATAGGTTACTGCACCCTTATTCGCTGCTCGAATCCACGATTCACCCACACATTCACCATAACCAAAGTCAGCAGAAAGACAGCAGTTACCAACAGATAATGGATATTTGTTGGTATTGGTCATCCCATTAATTGTAGAACTGGTTAGATTAGGGTCGCCCCAAGAAGTTTCACTACAATGTGCAGTATAGTTAATTAAGCTAACTGAAATGCGCTCATTATCGTAGCATCCAGAATAACCTGAACTATTGTTAGGATTGTTAGGATCGGTAGTAACACCATATCCCCAAACAGTATTGAATCCGTTATCGGAATTAAAATAATTTGCTGTACCGTACTTAACTGTAGGCTGACCTACACGAGGATTCCAAGTTCCATCGGAACCAGCGATAAGTGTAGCATTATTTAGGTATGTAGGATCGGCAAATTGGTACTGCTCATAGTAAAGAATTTTATTAATAATATTCTCGAGCTGAGTAGTAGTAGTAGCAGATAAACGACCGTAATACATTTCGGGGAAATAGTCGCCATCAACGCTAGCATAATAGAGGTCGGTTTGCTTACCTGACGAAGAACCAACACCCGATGAAGGTATTTGTGCTACATCACCAACAAATACCAAGAACGTTGGGGCAGGGTTTTCTGTAGTTGCATTTTCATATTTATCATGAATAAACGTTTGGATAGCATTGGTTGTAGTTCCAATGTCATCGGTATAGGCAACTTCAACAAAAAAGCCCTTTTTGGTTTTCCACTCAATAAATGGTGCAAGAGTTTCTTCGAACATTCTGTCACTAACAATAAGCATGTGTACAGGATAGTTCGTTAGGTCAGGATGATCATCGTAAACATCCTTAGTAAAAGGATTAGCCAATACTGAGTAAACAGGCTCAAAATATGGCGAACGAGTTTTTGCTGCAATTTCCATATCGAGTGCTTTGTTTGCACCTTCGAAAGAAATTTCAACTTCAACGTCGTTATAAACCTTTACTGTTCCATTTACTGGATTGTAGTTTACGGGGTAAACTTCAACGCGGGCTATTCTAACACCTCTCATTGTGCCAAGCACCTCAATGTTTGCAATTGGCATATTTTGATAATCGGCATTACTATAAACCTTTTTATTGAAATGGAAAGGTTCTTTTTCAATATCCTGATCCTTACGTAATGAAGGCTGAACAGGATAAAGCACATTGGATATTCCGTACTCTGAAAGAGAAATCTCCTCCTCGTTATACCCAACAACATTAAGCTTAACAGAAGCACCGTGCGGTATTTGGATAAGCTTTTTAAATGCAGGAAGTTTAGGAGATCCAAGTTCGCCACTTGAATATCCATCACCAAAATAGAGTTCGGTAAAGTTTTGTCCTTTGGTATTTAGGACTTCTTTACCGTAAATTCCCTGAAGGGAAAAGAGCATGTTAACATTTGAAATGTTGTTTTGGAGAACTACTGCTTCGGACTTTTTATTTCCTAAAGGAATAAAATAATCCTGAGCATAACTTGCCGGAATAATACAGGCAAGCATGACTAGAATTGCTAGAAATTTTTTCATGTAATAAAAACAGGTTTAGGTATGAATAAAATGTAGTAGTTTGTAGTTGTGCAAGGTATGAAATATTTTTATTTGAGGTTAAACCTTTACTGCTTTTTTTACTCTAATGCCATTTTTTTCAACAAAAAAAGCCCCAAAAAGGGGCTTTTTTATAATCATACTAAATAGTGTTTTTTATTTCTTAATCATTTTCCTAACCACCCTTTCACCGTTAAAGCCTTCGATGGTTATTAAGTATACTCCAGCATTAAGTTGATCGGTACTTACTGCTTTTCTACCATTTAGGTTTTCGTCAAGAACTAATTGTCCGATAAGATTTGAAACAACGATTCGCTTAACCTTTTCGGGACTGGAAATTGAAATTTCATTGCTAAATGGATTAGGATATGCAATGATGCTTTCAAGTGTTTCGGCATTAATACCTGAAATTAGTTCAAATTCTACAGTAACATTAGTAGTGGTTTGCACATCATTAACGGTAAATTCCGTTTCGGTAAAGCTTGGAATAACATTACCTTGAAGAGTCCACTGAAGTATTTGGTAATTTTCACTTGGAGTTGCAGTAAATACTACGTTTGATCCAGCAGGAACTCCTTCTCCAGAGCTTATAGGTAAACCACTTACTGTAGCTGTCAAGCTTCCATTTCCATCAACAACACTAAAGGTTACCTCAACTACTTCAACAATATCAAAATCAATACTTACTTTATTGCTAACTCCTGTAGTGTAAACTGCCTCTACGCTAGCAGTATACTCTCCGTAGGCCAAATCCTCAAACAGATAAGATGTTCCTTCAATTGGTTCGGCATTAACTGGTGTTTCTGCTTCATTAAGGTAAATATTGAAACCAACAAAAGCCTTTTCGTTTTTACCGATTAGTGAGTTAAGTGCTGCCATAATGAAATTGGCTCTCGCATCGGCATCGGCAATAGCCGTAAGCGATGCAGAACTATAAATTGCATTCTGGTACTTAATTGCAGCAACGCCGTTAGGATCCATGGTAATATCGATAACCGCCTGACCAACGTGATCGGTAATATTATCGGTTGTTAAACCTTCTTTCTTACCATAAATATTACCTAGGTCGAGCACCATTCCCTCAGCAAACGATCCAGTAGAACCTATAGCAGTTTGTGCGTCGGGGAAAGATTCCCACCAAACATCTTGAGTAACAGAACGAACTCCAAGATAATCATAGGCAAATTGTCCGGCAGTAAAAGTATACGATGGATCTTGGCTATAGAAATCCCAAACATAATCCTGAGTAGATAGGATTAGCTTACC
>CAZGQZ010000161.1:5110-6226 GCA_964527985.1 uncultured Rikenellaceae bacterium
GGGAAAAGATACTCACCATTTTCATTAGTAACAGCTTTCGCCATTGTACCAACAACGCTAATTTCAACGCCTTCAATTGGATTAGTTCCATCGGTAACTACACCATCGAGGGCACCTAGACCTTCGGTAGAAAAGAAAAGTGTAGTATTTGGATGCCAATCGGTAACGGTTCCATCACCTGGGCTGAGCGGATCAAGAGGTCCTGTTCCGTCGGCCGAAACTCGACGCGTTCTAACAGAGCCCTCGTCTAGAGTACCATAGAACCTATCGCTTGAGCTAAAGTATTGATCTTCCCATACCCTATTTGTATAAACAACAACATTACCTCCAGTATATACATAAGGCATATCGAATGGAATAACAATAGTATTTTCTCCTTGTGGGAAATCAACCGTTCCTTCGTAAACAAGAGTTAGGGTTGTTGGATCGACCCAACCAGCAGATAGATCTTCCAGTTCAGTTTCGCCTATCCAAACCTTAATCTCTTTAGCAGGTAGATCAGTTGCAAAGTTATTTGTGTAGGCAATTGATGTCATAGCTCCACCTCCAATACCAAGCTCATCAGCAAAGTATAAGGTTTGGCTGAAACTATTTTTGTAGAAAAAATCAAAAGGTATGCGAACTGCTGGATAATCTGTTCCTGAACCAATTGTAATTGCAATAATATCAGCAGATTGAATCATTAAATTTAGGTTTGCTGATTGGTTATTGGTAAGCTGCTCATCGGATGCAAGCTCAACAACTGCATACAAATAAGTTTCACCTTCGTCACCTTCTTGAGGAGTCCAAGGGATGTCGAATTCAACAATTTCACCATTTGCTATTGAAACGCCGGGCACAGAACCAATCTCCACGTCTCCTTCACGCATTAATTTAACAGTGTAGGTATCTTGGGTTTGAATACCAACATTTTCAACCGAAATGGTATATGTTGATTCAATTCCTACTGATGGTGTAGAGTTTCCGGAAACAGCTAATGCAGCAAGATCGTTGTCGGCTAATTTGTAAATCCAAACATCGTCAATACATACGCCATAATCCCATCCTCCAGTTCCTGTTAATCCGGCAAACTGAAGCTGAATTTCAGAACCAGCATAGGCATCAAGAACAACTTTA
>CAZGQZ010000162.1:0-6211 GCA_964527985.1 uncultured Rikenellaceae bacterium
CGATGGTACTGCCGATCAGGTGGGAGAGTAGGTCGCCGCCATCCTTCAAAAGCCCCGATATTGCCTATTGTGCTATCGGGGCTTTTTTTTATATTTGATCCTCAATTATGTGGCGAAAATATAGCATCTTATTATTCCTCTTTGTATTGCTCTTTGCTAATGGCTGGAGCAGTATGCCTTTTGCTAATAGTGCTAACAACGATTTTGTAAATTATAGTATTGCTGATTCTCTACCTAGTAACGATTCAGTACCGAATCAAGATAGTATTGTTTTGTTAGATTCTATCGCTGGAAAAGGAGTTTTTGGCCTACCTGATCAAATTGCAAGCCGATCAGCAATTGAAATAATTAGACCGTTTGCTGATAGCACACGTTATTTTTCGTGGAAGTTTAACTCAACCTTTTTAGAAAACGATACGGTTAGTATTGATACGCTCTTTAGGTTTACTCACTTAGTATATCCCTATCAGAATAAGTTTGAAACATATACTTATACAGGAAATTTAGGTGGCCCTGTACTTTACGATCATTTTTTTAGTAGAGACAATAGAAATGATTTTTTGTTCTCAAAACACTATAACGCTTATTCTGCTACCATTTCTGAAACCCCTCAGTTTAATGTTAGATCGCCCTTAACTCGCTTGTTCTATTCTACTGGAGGAGGCAATAGTGAAGCGGAGCAAGTTTTAAATGCATTGCACACCCAAAATTTAGGAAAGCACTTTAACTTTGGAGTTTTTTACAATTTTTATGGTACTAAAGGTAATTATGAAAACCAAGAAACAAGGAATAATATAATTTCACTTTTTGCCAATTACTATAAAGGGAACTTTTCGGGACAAATTGCATTTGCAAATAAAGTATATAATAATGAAGAGAATGGCGGGGTTACCGATACAAGGTTAATTACTGATACAATTGTCGAATTTGTACCCTTTAGATTATCAACTGCATCTAGCATACTACGTGAATTATCCTTTTCAACAAATTTTGGATATACAATACTAAATGTAAATAAGAGAAAAATTGCTAAAGACAGTTCAAGGGTAGATAATTTTATACCTCTTGTTACAGCAAGGTTTTTGCTGGATTTTGACAGGAAATCGAGGGTGTATAATGATTCTAGACCCGATTCGTCATTCTATTCGCATTTTTATATATCGCCTAGTATAACGCGTGATTCGGTTGCTGTTCAGACATGGGATGCTAAGCTTATGCTAGAAATAGCACAATTTGCAAGAGTACCAGGAATGCCTGGTATTAGGGCATGGTTAGGTTATAATCGGTTTAGCTATTATTTGTTTAGGCCTAGTAATTTTTTATATCCTTATGAAGATCCAAAGGAGTCGTCTGCTCATTTTGGTTTAGCCGCTTTTAGCGATAGTCCATACCTAGGATATAGGGGTGCTGTTAGGCTATATTTTGAGGGCTATAGAGCCGACGATAAGGAAATTGATGGAGAGATATGGCTTTCGCCATGGAAGGATTCAAGAATGCCCCGATTAAAAGGATCTGTGAGGATTAGCGAAGTAACTCCAACAGTCTTTACAAACTCATACTTCTCTAACCATGCACAATGGAGTAATTCATTTGCTAAGGAGAAGCGTTTTATGCTTAATAGTGCTCTTGAAGCTAAGCGATGGGAGGCTGAACTTGGATATAACTTAGCGCACATACAAGATTATGTTTATTTTAACCAAGATGCATTGCCTGAGCAGGCTGATGATATTACAATAACCTCATTTTATATACAGAAAAATTTTAACATCTTAAATGGGCTAAACGTTTTCAATAGAGTAGTTTGGCAAGCCAACACAAATAGCGATGCCTTAAGTATACCTAACCTAATTGTGTTTTCATCAATTTACTACGAAAGAGATATTATTAAGGATGTGCTAAAAGGACAGCTGGGATTCAATGTTTACTATCGAACAATGTTTTTTGCCGATGCGTATAGTCCAAGCATTGCTCAATTTTATAGCCAACGCGCTGATAAGATAGGTGGATACCCACTGGCTGATGCTTTTTTAAACTTTAAATGGAAAAGGGCATTAATATACCTTAAATTTGACCATGTTAATCAGGGATTCCCTAATAATGAGTATTTTGCAACTTACCTTTACCCCTATAATCCGCGAATTTTTAAATTTGGCGTTTTGTGGACGTTTTATGATTAGTCGTCAAATTTACCTTTCAGTTTATACCAATTAACCGTATTTTTGCCATTCGTTTTTAATATAATTCATTAAACATGAAGATGTTTAGAAATTTATTTCTGAAAGTAAACCTTTTATTGATGATTCTGCTTCTTGCAGGTTGCGACATCGATTTTAAAAAGGCAAACCTTTCATCCGGTAAAAGTGGGCGAGATTTGGAGAGCATAAAGAAAGATGGTGTAATTACTGCTGTTACCGATTTTAACTCAACTAACTATTTTATATACAAAGGGGAGCCTATGGGCTACCAATTCGATATGCTTCAGGCTTTTGCTGAGCATATTGGCGTAAAACTTGAGTTGATAGCCGAGAACAACCTTGATGTAGCCTTTAAAATGCTTGAGGATGGAGAGGTTGATCTTTTTGCAAATAATTTGACCATTACGGCTGAACGAAAGCAGCGATTTTTGTTTACTATTCCGCATAGCACCACAAAGCAGGTTTTAGTACAGAAAAAAGCAGCAGGTTATTCGCCAATTCGAACGCCATTAGACTTAGCTGGTAAGATAGTTTACGTTCAGAAAGGTTCGGCCTCGGCACATCGCTTAAAAAACTTATCTGAAGAGATTGGGGCTGAAATAGTTATTGTTGAAATGGCAAAGTATGAGGCCGATGAGCTTATTGAGCTTGTTGCAAATGGTGAGATTGATTTTACCGTATGCGATGAAGATGTGGCCAAGGTTAATGCATTTTACTTCGATAATATTGATATTGAAACACCCGTAAGCTTCGATCAGAATTTGGCATGGGCTGTAAATACTTACTCTACCAGTTTGCATGAGGCCCTAAACCAATGGCTCGAGGATTTTACGCAAACCGCAGAGTACAGGATAATCAAGGGCAAGTATTTTAACAATCCTTTTTGGGCACGAAGGGTCCTTTCGGAAAATGTTAGAATAAAAATGGGACATATATCGATGTACGATGAGGGCTTTAAGCATGCCAGCTCGAGTATCGACTGGGATTGGCGTTTATTCGCAGCGCTTGTTTATCAAGAAAGCCGATTTAGGCACAATGTGCAATCGCATATGGGTGCATACGGTTTAATGCAGTTTATGCCTGCTACAGCCGATTTCTTTGGGGTTAAGCATAAAACCGATCCAGAAACACAGATTAGAGCCGGAGCCAAGTACTTAAAATGGCTTGAAAAACGCTTCGATAGCATACCCGATCCAGAACAAAGAGTTAAATTTATACTGGCCTCGTATAATGCTGGCCTTGGCCATGTAATTGATGCTCGTAACCTAGCAAAAAAGCATGGGAAAGATCCAAATGTTTGGGATAATAATGTTGATTTTTTTATTCTTAACAAATCAAACCCCGATTACTACTGCGATACAACAGTGAGGTACGGCTACTTTAGAGGCGATGAAACCTACAACTACGTTAAGGAGATAATGCAACGATATAAGCATTATCAGAATATCTTACCCAACTAGGATAGTCGAACTTCCCATTAAAATAAGTCGATAAACTCGGATATAATCATAGCTGTTGCACCCCAAATAATTTCGTTTTCGGCGAAAAAGTAGGGTGCTGAAACAGGTTTACCATTTATACACAGCGTTTTTACCGATATGTTTGCCTTGTCATGTAAATGCATTAGGCGAGGTGTAATTGTATACTCAACCTCTTGTAGGTTAAGCTTCAAATTGTTGAGTTCAGGTATGATACCTACAACTGGCAAAACCATCATGTTGCTTACAGGAATGTACAGAGGGGTCAGCGTTCCTATTACTTCCACATCTTTTGGATTGATTCCAACTTCTTCTTCTGCTTCGCGAAGTGCTGTTGCTGTTAGGTCTGTATCTTCCTCTTCAAATTTACCACCAGGGAAACTTATCTGACCGCTATGCGCACCATTATATACAGTTCTTTTTATGAGAATTGTATGTGCAAAGCCAAGTTTTTGAAAAACGGCAATTAGCACAGCGCTTTGTCTTGTGTTTACGTTTGATTCCGATGGAAACCTAACGCCTTCTCTTAGCGTTGGAGCCATTCTGTGCTGTGCTGTTATACCTGGTAGCTCTTGTACAATATTATGTTTAAGGTTGCTAACAATTTCAATGTAATCGCTCATGCAATCGGTAACAATTGTTTAGCGTAAATGTTGGTCAACTATTTTCTGAATTGCCTAATAAAATTTTCAACCTCGGGAACTCCCCCTTGGTATACTAGGTAACCATTATATGGTTCTTTTGGGGTAGTTTCGCTGTTTATTGGCGTTAGCATAAGCCTTCGTACTTCTTCAGGGTCGTTGGTTTGACCGAGTGCCCAGCCTAATTTTATGTAGGCTGTTTCGGGAAGCATATTCTCACCCGGAATTACGCCTTTGGCCATCATGTCGCGTCCGGTATCGTAAACAAACATATGCACGTAACCCCAAAGGGTTTGCACGGTCATATATACATGTACGCCCTTTTTGTGGGCTCGTTCTAGCGCAGGGTAAAGGGGTTTGTTTACGTGGCCCAAACCCGTACCCGCAATAATAATACCCTTGTAACCCATATCAACCAGCGCATCAATAATTTCGGGTTGCATATTGGGATAGTAGTACTGAATTGTAACCTTCTCTTCGAAGTAGGGCATAATTTTAACGTTCCTATCCTTACGCCTGTGGGCGTACTCTTCCTTAATGGGCTTAACACCATCCTTACGGCTAACGGTAGCAACTGGTGTATCGCCAATGGTGCGGAATGTGCTTCGGTACGATGAGTGCATTTTACGTACCCTAGTTCCTCTGTGGAGGAATCCGTACTCATCGGATGTTGGGCCAAACATACAGACCATCGTTTCAGCAATGTCGGAATGACCTGCCGCAATACAAGCGTGCATAAGGTTTAGAGCAGCATCGCTGCTTGGGCGGTCGGAGCTACGCTGTGAGCCAACTAGCACAATGGGTACGGGCGAATTTTGTACCATAAATGTTAATGCCGCCGCTGTATGGCTTAGCGTATCGGTACCATGACCAATAATTATTCCGTCAATTCCGTTTTCAATCTCTTTCCCAATGGCTATTGCCAGCGCTTTGTATTGCTCAGGGCCCATATTCTCGCTGAATACAGCGAACAACTTCTCTGTAGTAAGATTGCAGATATCGGCTAGTTCGGGAACGGCTCCATACAATTCGCCAGGCGAAAATGCGGGGATAACTGCCCCAGTTCTATAATCGAGCCGCGAGGCAATGGTTCCGCCTGTACCAAAAAGTTTTACCTTGGGCAGGTTGGGTGTATAAGGAAATTCCTTTTCGGGTATCTTGTATGAGGCCTTGAAGTAGCCAACCTCTTTCATGTCGTTAATGGTGAATATATCGATACCAATGTTGTATCCCGTTTCAATTTTTAGTACAATATGCTTGTCGTCGTCGTTTTCGGCCCGGGGTAGTATTGTGCCATTAAACTCGCCACGCGTAGTGTTAATAGTTACTTTACCCCAAACCCGTGCATTATATTTTTTCAAAACCTCGAGTGCGCGACCTTTATATCCTTGAAAAAAATCTTCCATTGCTGTTTTTTTTAATGATGACTAAATTTTGGCTTCAATCTCCTTGCGTAGCTCTTTCAGGCAAACGTTGCCAATGGCTTGCTTGTATAGCTGGCCTAAAACCCAGTTTACCACAATGGCCGTGCTGTCATCTTTTGATGTTTTTATCTCTCTGAATTTTTCTATCAGATAGTCAACGGGAGCAAGAAGTTCCTCCTTCGTTTTGCGCTTAAAGCCAATGCTTGTGAGCACCGATTGGAAATCCATATTTGGATACTCATATGTGAAAGGAAGCATTAGCTTGGCTAGTTGAAACTCCAAGTCTTCCTGTTTCAAGAATTTGAATAGGTCAACAATTCGGCTGTATGTGAAGTTATCATGTTTAGGATTTTTCCCCTCGATATGCTTTAGAGTGTGGCCTAGAAACGTGCCTGCAAAGCGTCCTGATGCGCCCAAGTCAACCAATTGCTCAATAATAGGAACAAGGTTTCGCTTGAGGATATAGGTGTAAG
>CAZGQZ010000163.1:0-6158 GCA_964527985.1 uncultured Rikenellaceae bacterium
ATTTTTGTTCTGTTTGTCAAGTTGTTACCAGTTCTGGCACAATAACTGTTTTTGGATTGAAAACAAATTAATTACTACAATACAGTCTCAAAAAACTAATAATGAAATACCAATTACTACTTTTTCTAATATTAAAAATGCTGAACTCGTTGTTTTCAATTGCTTCAAACGAATGTGGTTCACGCATAATGGTTGGTTCACAAATTTGGACATACAACTCCTACAGCCAGCAAAAAATGGGATACCCTCTAAAAGCAGGATATCCTGTTGTTATAGCTTTTGGGGTAGCACCTTCAATAGAGTACACTCTTCAGCAAAACAAAACTGTTCATTCTTTCTCTGTTTCCACCTCAATTCCTGCTGTAATGAATTCCGACAATGGAGCCGGAGAAAACTTCTTAATTTCCGACAGTAGGCCAATGTACAACAAAACAATTCTAAGCTACAAATTGTGGTTTAACCTCATAAAAAGTGGGAATTTTAATGCTAAACACAGCTTCTCTTCCGGCTTGCTTTACGAATACCGAAAACTAACCTACAGGTCGGAAGCATATGAAAAATCGAGCGACCTGAACCTTTTCCTTGGGCCTTGCTTACAAGTTAATTATAATGTAACTCAGCAATGGTGCATACTGGGAGAATTTGATGCACACTTCTACATTCCTTATTTAAACTACGGCCGGCTTGAAACCTTCTCAGAAAGCGGTGAACGAATCTTTTCATCGGCCTACAGAGCATTCTACTACCAAACCAAATTTTACCTCGGAATAAAGTACTTAATAGATAGCGAAATAGGTGTTAGAATTGGCTTTAGCAAAGACGATTTGGTTGGCTTTGCCAACAGAAAACCAAGTTTTAAAGTGAACGATATTATACATCATAAACTCGATAGGATTTACTCATTAAAAGTTGGAGTTGAATTTTAAAAAAAATCTATCGATGAAAAAGTTAACATACATACTTTTCGCAATAGTACTAACGCCACTTTTCTCATGCACCGATTTTATTGCAGAGGTTGAACACCAGAATGAATGGGAAGTATTGGAGAGCGAAAGTATTGTTCTTCACTATCGACCCTGGGGATTTTCGCAATCGCCCTCACCAACCTCCGAAGAAGCATTGTTTATGCTTAACAACCAAAATTTCTACTATCAGGCAATACAGGATAGCATAAACCGCAGGTTTAATGACAAGATTTTGATTTACCTCTACAACATGGACGAAGCCGAGGAACTTATTGGAACCGTTGGTGGCGGTCATGCAATTCCAAAATTCAACACGTTTTACTATACTTTTTTAGTTGGAATGCAGGACTTCACCGATAAATACGGAATACAAAATCCGTTTTTGGGAGCACACGAAATGGCACACGTAATTACGCACCGAACCCTGGGATACCCCGGAACTAAACTTATGAGCGAGGGCTACGCCGTTTGGCTCGATGGGAGCTATGGCCGATACGCAATTGAGGATATTATGAGGCATTATTGCAGTAATGAACCCCAAAAAGTATTAACTCCCGACCAACTTCTGAATGAGAGCACCAGCGATGAGAGCATTTTTTATCCCAACTGTGGTTTATTCATCAAGTTTTTGACACACAATTACGGATTAGAAAATATCAATAAACTATTCCAGTCAACCCAAGAAAATTTCAAGGATGAGTTTACATTGTTAACGGGTGCGAACTGGGAGGCTATGGCCAACGAGTATGAAAATTATTTGAATAGATTTTAATTGATTTAAAAGATAATTGTCATGAACAAACACATTATTCTCGACAACCTAACAGCATCCATTGGAGCAATGGTAGCTGGGAAAAAGAAGTTCTTCTCAAAAAGTATCGAAAGCGACCCTTTCGAAGAAAACATCGGCGCAATAAAGCTGCTGATGCCAACCATTGACCGTGAGGGCGTTTTTGAAGTTCCAGCAAAAACCAAGGTTGGTATGATCGATCCCGCATTCTGCATTGCAAATTGGAAAGGGAAGGACTATCCCACGGTAATATACCACCATGGCAACAACGAGCGCCCATTCGAATTTAAGAAAACTGCAAAGAATACTTTCTACAATATCTTTTTAAACTCTACAAATGGATTTGGAGCCAATTTAATTGTGGTTAGAGCACCCTTTCACAATTGCAAGTTAGGTGTTTACCAAGAAAAAATGACCGAGCTACAAAACTTTGTGGCAATGATTTCTGCATCAGCTAGGTTAAACGAAGCGTTGATTTCAAGGCTGAGGGATGAATCCAATGCCCCAATTATCACATCTGGCATAAGCCTTGGTGGTTGGGTGACAAATCTACATAGAGCAATATTCAATACATCAACGGCTTATGCCCCATTAATGGCTGGCACATACCTTGGCGAACTTTTCCTTAAAAGCAAATATCGCAAAATGGCTTCGGATATTGCATTGAACAATCCAGAAAAGATAGGTAGAGCGCTCAACTTTGATGATGTTTTTAAAAGGAGATACACCCAAAACTTATTCCCTTTGCTATCAATGTACGATCAGTTTATTGAGTACGATATTCAAAAAGAGAGTTACAACGGATATCCATTAAAAACAATTGAATGCGGACATGTGACGGGTGCTATAAATTCAAGCGAGCTAAGGAATCATATCCTTTATGTTTTAAAAACTGTTGGCAGGTAACACAATACTATAAAACAACCATTAAAAATTTCAAAAATGAATGAACGAGAAAAACTAGTGGCTCCCTGCGGTATAGACTGCGGAACCTGCGAATTTTACCTGAGTAAGCATAACGAGCAAATATTAAAGTACCTTATTTCGAAGGGAATACCCAAACACATTCTACCCTGCGAGGGTTGTAGAAATATGGATGGGAAATGCCCAATAATGCCAACTAACTGTGCAACCTATTCGTGCACAAAGTCAAAAAATGTTGAGTTTTGCTTCGAATGCAAAGAGTTTCCATGCACCATGCTAGCCCCTGCAGCTGACAGGGCAAGCACCCTTCCCCACAACCTGAAAATTTTCAATCTATGCACTATAAAACGAGATGGATTGGAAAGTTTTATCAATCAATCGGGGAAAATAAAACTTTCATATTTTAATGGGAAAATGGTTGTTGGGAAAGGACCAGAACTTGAAAATTAACCAAAAATCTTTGTACTATGAATACCAAAAACCCTAAGAAAATCTGGCTATTCCTGGCCATCACATTTGGCCTTAGCTGGACAATGGCCTTGGTTTACTGGCTGGCTGGTGGAAACACTAACACGGCATCCACTCCATACTTTGTTATGACGATAACCTATATGTTTACGCCAATGATCTCTGCGCTTTTGGTTCAGAAGATTATTCTTAAGCAGAATGTAAAACAGAACCTTGGAATTAACTTTAAGTGGAATAGGTGGTGGACAATTGCCTGGTTTCTACCTCTTATTATTGCTTTGGCAACAATGGGTGTTGGATTGCTTTTTCCTAGCGTTAGCTTCAGCCCAGAGATGGATGGAATGTTCGATCGGTTTGAAGGTATGCTTACCCCTGAGCAAATGGATGAGATGAGGAATATGGAGCTTCCTGTGCATCCGTTTTTTATAACTCTAACCCAAGGGTTAATCGCAGCATTAACCATTAACGCAGTTGCAGGGTTTGGCGAGGAGTTGGGCTGGCGAGGTATACTGCACGAAAGTCTTAAAGAAAAAGGTTTTTGGAAAATGTCGTTAATTATTGGGATAATCTGGGGCATTTGGCACGCACCAATAATTCTAATGGGGCATAATTATCCTGAATATCCCATTGCTGGAGTTTTTATGATGATTGCATTCTGCATTCTTTTCGCTCCAATATTTACACTAATCAGAGAGAAAAGTGGTTCTGTGATAGCAGCGTCCATTCTTCACGGTGGAATTAATGCGCTGGGGGGCACTGCAATTATGCTGCTAAAAGGGGGTAACGAGCTGCTTATTGGACTCACAGGATTGTCTGGATTTACTGTTCTATTCGTCATAAATATTTCTATCTATTTTGTTTTTGGGAACAAATGGAACGTAACAACATAGCTATGAAACTGTTTAAACTTAACTTCAATTAAGTTTACTTTCCACATTTTTATTAAATTGCATGTTTGATTACACATGAATCAAACATGCAATCAATGAAAACTTTCCTCTCTAAAGCAACGTTACTTTCGGCACTTATATCTCTTTTGGCTTCGTCACTACTCGCTTTTGCCAACGAGCCCGATAGCCTCGCAATTAAGTTAAGCCAAGCAAAAAATCCGAATGAATTTTTTGTTGTTCATATTGAGATTGCCAAGAACCTTAAATCAAGCAATTCCGATTCGGCATTTTTTCATGTAGAAAAAGCTTTGGAGTGGGCTTACAAAACGGAGAATTTTGAAAAAATTTATACTGCCCTAAACCTTCAGGGAACTCTTTGTAACGAAACCGGACAGTATAACAAAGCACTTGAAACCTTTCAATCCATTCTGGAACTTGCACAATTAAATTCGTTTCCAGCAAAAATTGCTCAAACGCATAGCAACATTGCAAATTGCTACGCTCTGAAAAGCAATACAGTAAAAGCCATTGAGTCCTACCAAAAAGCCATAGAATACTTCGACCGAACCGTCGATCCATACGAAAAAGCTGTCCTTTATGGTCGTTTGGGAAACCTTTACTACTTAAGCGGGAACAATAATGAGGCAATTAAATATTATAAGAAAGCAAGAGAAATATTTGCCCAAAATGGTTGGGAAGCAGGCGTTGCTACTACGTTAATGAATATTGGAAATTGTTTTAAAAGGATCGACATTCTCGATTCAGCGCTAGTATACTACACCGATGGGTTGAACAAATTTCGTTCAATTGGAAACCGTCCTCATAACGAAGCGCAGTGTTTAGCAAACATTGGAAACACATATCAAGTAATAGGGAACAGTACCGAAGCTGAAAGATTTCTTCTAAGTGCCGATTCGCTTTTTAGTAAAATAGAAAACCCATATTCGATGTCGCTAGTTAACAGAGATTTGGCTTATGTTTACCTTGAAACAAACAGGTTAAACTTAGCAAAACAAAGAATCGATAATAGTTTGAATCTAGCACAGGAAAATGGATATGATGATCTGGTTATGGGTGCATACAAACAATTGTACCTGTACTTCGAAAAACTAAACGATTACAAAAACACCTACATATGGATAAAGGAGTACATGACATTTAAGAACTTGTATGAAGAAAAAGAGAAAGAAGCAAATATAGATAGGCTACTTGCTGAATTCGAAGCAGAAAGAAAGGAGAGAGAGATTGAGCTTCTTAAAAAATCCGATGAGATTAACCAGCTAAAAATACGGAGACGTACACTCAATCTATACATTTCTTTACTCGCTTTCTTTATTGCAATTTCCTTCATCGTGTTTCTATACGACAGCAACCGAAAAAAGAAAAGAACCAACCAGCTACTCTCAGAACACAATGTAGAAATTAATCAGCAGAAAGAAGAAATTATAGCACAACGCGATGAAATTGAGAGCCAACGCGATTTGCTACAGAACCAGAACAAATTGCTGGAGCAATTCCGTACTCATACAACCGAAAGCTTACGATACGCCCAAAGCATTCAAGCAGCAATTCTTCCTTCGGAAAAAGTTCTTCAGCAAATTAGCGCTGAATCCTTTGTTTTAATGAAACCATGCGAGCTGGTAAGTGGTGACTTTTTTTGGGCAACCTCGTTCGACGATTACCATATTTTTTGCGTTGCCGATTGTACCGGACACGGAGTTCCCGGAGCTTTTATGAGCATTCTTGGAATAACTGCGCTTAACGACATTGTTGCTCGGCACCGTGTAACCAAACCCGCTGAAATTTTAGGCTACCTACGCGAAAGCGTAATAAATGCCCTTAACCAGAACGACCCGGAGCAACAGCACAAGGATGGGATGGACATTGCCCTCTGCTCACTAAACAAAAAAACTAGAGAACTTCAGTTTGCTGGGGCAGGAATTCCGTTGCTTATTGCGACAAACCATGCGCTACAAAAAGATATTGAATGTAATTCAATAAATACTAACGAACACAACCTCAGCCTCTACGAGGTAAAAGGCAACATTATGCCCGTTGGCAGCTCGCCACGCATGAAACCCTTCACAAACATTACAATCCCATTGCAAAACAACAGCGTGT
>CAZGQZ010000164.1:0-4649 GCA_964527985.1 uncultured Rikenellaceae bacterium
ACCTTCAACTATACATTAATCGTGGCGTATCGAATATGCAAACCGAAAGCTATGAAGATGCCATACAAGATTATACCGATGCACTAGAGGTTAACCCCAGAAACGCATCTGCATTAAACTACCGAGCATTTGCATACTACCGACTGGGATTGTACGAAGAAGCCATAGCCGATTACAACCAAGCAATTGACCTTAACCCAGAGAACGCAATGGCCTACTATAACCGGGGTATGTCGCACCTCAGAATTGGGGACAAAACCAAGGCTTGCCCCGATTTTCATAAAGCATGCAGCATGGGAAACAAAAATGCTTGCCGAATGATTATGACCGAATGCTCGGGTGGCCGACGATAATCCTTTTGCAGATAAACTGCAATAAAACCTACAAATTCCCACCCACGTTATACAACTACCATTCTTAAATAAAGGGAGAGTCTATTAATTTACACTCTATTAAGCTGTTTCTCTTATCCCAGTTATTCGCACTCAGCAAAACCAGCTTAACTAAGTTACAACGATTATCGCATGATTAAGAAACGGGGTAAGGCCTCCTAGGGATGCGTGTGCACTTATAATCTATAGAAAGCAACTTTCTTACATAACACTAATTAACTAGTTACATTGAATACAAAATGGGGCGGCTACCATTAGCACCCGCCCCACTCTACTTGCAACCTATGATTATTAGCTAAACCCTAAAACTTTTCGTATCCCTCATCCGATTTTGGACTATCGAACCCCTTTAGCTGAACGCCTTTTGATTTTTGGGGCTGCGGTGTAGCTTGTAATTTTGGTGTAACGGGTTTTTGCACTGGTTTTTTTGCCGGCTCCTTAACTGGCGAGTAAATTCTATTCGACTCGTCAACTTTAAAGAATGAGATAAGCTCTTTAAGCTGCTCGGCTTGGCTGCTAAGCTCCTCCGAGCTGGTGGCAAGTTCTTCGCTTGCAGCAGCATTCTGCTGCGTTACTTGATTTAGCTGCTGAATTGCATTATTTACCTGATCGGCACCTGAGTTTTGCTCGGTACTTGCCGCTGCAATTTCCTGAACGAGCTTAGCCGTTTTCTCAATTTCGGGCACTAGGTTACCCATAAGCTCCGATGCGCTTTCGGTTACTTCAACGCTCTTTGTTGACAAAGCAACTATTTCGTCGGCTGCAACTTTGCTTCGCTCTGCAAGTTTACGTACCTCAGCGGCAACAACAGCAAAACCTTTACCATGTTCGCCTGCGCGAGCAGCTTCCACTGCAGCATTTAGCGCTAGAATATTGGTTTGGAAAGCAATATCGTTAATAATCCCAATCTTATCGGCAATTTCACGAATAGACAATAAACTTTCTTGAGCAGCTGAACCCACCTTTTGAACTCCTTGCGATACATTAAGCGAAATTTTTTCGGTTTGCTGCGCATTATCGGTATTCTGCTGAATGTTTGAAGCCATTTCTTCCATTGAACTACTCACCTCCTCAGCTGCCGATGCCTGCTCGTTGGCTCCTTGCGAGAGCTGCTGCGATGCAGAGCTAACCTCGTTACCTGCTCCCGATATGCTATCGGCTCCGCTCTTAATATTCTCAACAATATCCTTAACCTTCTCAATCATATTTCTGAGCGAAGAGGCAAGCTCGCCAATCTCGTCTTTTTGGTATATATCAATGGTAGCTGTTAAGTCGCCATTTGCAACTTGAGCGGCAAAATCAACTCCTTTACGCAATGCCTTTACTACCGACTGAACGATAAACCTTAGCACAAGCAGAACGATACCAATAGCAAGCACTGTTACAATAATGATAGTAATTCGAATTTTATTCAGAACCTCATTCATCTCACTTATGTAGAAGTTAGCTGCTACATAAGCATCAATCGGCTCGTAGTACCTATAGAACTGTAACTTATTTTGACCTTGCCACATGTACTCCATTTCTTCAACAACACCACTTTTATGCAGAAGCATCTCTTTGAAAAAATCCTCATTTTCTATACTTTTCCCTTCATCGGTTGGATGGACTACTAGCACGCCATCGGCACCTACAAGATACGGGTAACCTGTTTCAAAAAATTTCTTTTGACCAAAGAAATCTCTAATCCCATCTAAATTCTTTTCGGACATTCCTACGTAAAGCATACCCACAATTTGGCCATCAACCATAATAGGCTCATAGGCAGTTAAGTACCAATCGTTAACAACCCATGCCCTACCTGTATAAACTTGTCCTCGCTCAACGGCCTGAACCACTGGACTATCGAACGGAATATATGTACCAACGGCCCGGCTGCCATCGTTGTTCCGCACATTTGTAGAAACCCTTAAATAGCCTAAATCCGTTTTCTGAAAAATTGTAGCAGTGGGAACTCCCATTGCAGCTATGTTGTCAACTATTGTATTGCTATTCTGAACTGGAATGCTATCGATGTACCATAGATTAACAGACACAGGTGTTGCCGTACCGGTAAGTTGGTTCACTGCTGTATAGTTTACGGTTTCGTCGGTTGATACTTCTAGCTTACCTTGACGCTTAAAGTAGTTGCTCGCTAGGTGCATTGAGATATCTACCTGATCTTTGTTTCCTTTAAGCTCAACATCAATAACCTCTATTAGGTCATTAATCTGCTCACGCATATTCTCTTCAGTAGTTGTTAGAATTTGATTCTGCAAAGCAGAATTTACATATATACCAAAGAAAACAAAGGCTAGAAGTATGAAACCGCTCATTATTAAATTTAATCGGGTTCCAATCTTAATGTCGTTTATCCAGTTCATAGGTTTCTATTTTTTAGTTTTTACAAAATGAATTACAAAGCTAATACTCAAACAATCGTTTGTCAATTTCTTTTGGGTGAGTATGCTTGCAAAAAATGCTGATTTATATCAACATTATATTGAAACCTAATAAGAATGCCCTAACCATATTAGGCTAGGGCAACTTTAACGGGTATAAAAAATAATTTGATTATCCGTAATGATACCAAAACAACTTAGCGTCATTGCGATTCCGACGTTATATGTCGGAAGAAGCAATCTTTAGGTGTTTTAATGTAGTTAAATATCAACAGATTGCTTCACAAAGAACGCTCGCAAAGACGGATGAAATTTTTTACAAAACTTGTCATAGGAACAAAAGCGGATAATCATAAAAAATAATTTAGTACAGCTTTGAATACCTTTTCGGATTTGCTTCGTGCATCATCTCATAAATGGTTTCGAATACGTCCTCGGCATTTGGATTAGAAAAATAATCGCCATCAGTTGTATATGCTGGTCTGTGCTCCTTGGCGGTAATGGTTCGAGGTTGCGAATCGAGTAGGAAGAATCCGTTGCGCTCTTCGAGCACTTTTTGCATCATAAAGGCAGTTGCTCCACCAGGTACATCTTCATCAAAAAAGGCAACACGGCTAGTTTTCTTAATTGAATCGATTATTGTATTTGGCAAATCGAATGGTAAGAGGGTTTGCACATCAATAAGTTCAACCGAAATACCAAACTCGGCAAGCTGCTCAACGGCCTCTTGTGCAATTCGAACGCAGCTACCATAAGTAACAAGGGTAACATCTGTTCCCTCGCGAAGCACTTCGGGAATGCCTAATGGAACTTTAAACTCACCAATATTATTGGGCATACGCTCCTTTAACCGGTAGCCGTTTAGCGGTTCAATAACAAGGGCAGGATCGTCGGCTTCGAGCAGCGTATTATACATACCAGCCGCTTGTGTCATATTGCGAGGAACGCAAACGTATATGCCTCTAATTGAGTTTATCACCATGCTTAATGGCGAACCCGAGTGCCAAACCCCTTCGAGCCTATGGCCACGCGTAGATATTATGAGCGGTGCCTGTTGCCCATTCTTTGTGCGCCAACGCAGTGTGGCCAAATCGTCGCTAAGGGTTTGCAGGGCGTATAAAAGATAGTCGAAGTACTGAATTTCGGCAATTGGCCTAAGGCCCCTGAGAGCAGCGCCTAATCCCTGGCCTATTATGGTTGTTTCTCTAATACCGGTATCCATAATGCGAACCTCACCATACTTCTCCTGCAAACCTTCGTAGGTTTGGTTAACGCCACCAATATTGCCAACATCTTCACCAAAAGCAATGAGCAATGGGTTTTTCCCAAACTGCGCATCCCAATTATCGCGAAGTACTTCGCGACCGCTCACAACGGGCGAAGAATCGGTAAATACAGGAGACACGGGCTTCACCCTAAGAGCCGAATTATCGGTTTCGCAGTATAAATGTGTGCTATACAAATCGTTTGCTTGAGCATAGTTCTCTTTCATCCATGCTGACAAATCGGACTGAAGCTTTTCGCGCATTGAGCAATCGGTGCAAACATGGCGGAGTATGCGCTTAACGCTACTCATATTATCCTTACGAATTGGATTTGGAATTTTTTTAAGCTCATCGGCAATAAGACCAACCTTATCAACATGCTCACGTTTGCAAACGCACGATCGATTTTCGATAATCTTTATAAGCGCATCGCGCTCTTGCTTAATAGGACCAGTGAACTTTTTCCATGCTTCATTCTTGGCAACACGAGCATCATTCTCTGCTTTTTTCTCCACCTCATCAAGCTCTGTTGCGTTAGCAAAACCGTTGTCTGCAATCCAATTTCTGAACTTTAGGTTACAATCGAACTCCTTTTCCCACTGCAAGCGTTC
>CAZGQZ010000164.1:4749-6148 GCA_964527985.1 uncultured Rikenellaceae bacterium
GCATCGCCAATGGTACCAAAGGCCACTTCGTTGCCTTTTTTGGAAAAATTAGTAAACTGATGCAGATCCTTATTCTCACGATATAGCCTGGATGCCCAAGCCAAACCAAGTAAGCGTGGCATTTGCCCTGCGGTTGGGGAAATATCGGCCGATGAATTTTTAATTGCGGTTAAGTCTTTCCACGTTCCATCGGGATTGAGCGATCGGGTTCCGAAATGGTTATTGAATGATCGACCTGCATTCCCTGGGTTTAGCTCAACATCGGTTTGGCCATAAAGCTGAGCAAAAAAATCTTCAGCGCTAAAAAGGCCTGCTGCCATCATAAAGGTTTGGTCGCGATAGTATCCTGAGCGCCAATCGCCATTCTCGAAAAACTTGGCCATGGCTACTTGAGCAAGCTCTTTGCCATCGCCAAAAATACCAAACTTTGCCTTGCCGGTTAACACTTCTCTTCGGCCTAAAAGGCTTACTTCACGACTAAGGCGGGCAATGTAATAGTCGTTTAACAATTCCTTTTTACTGAAATCTTTTTTTTGAGGAGGTTTGGTTGCCATGCTAAAAGTATTTTTGCTATTACCCAAAGGTAAAAAAAGTTTAAGTTGATAATTGTAATTACCAAACAATAAAATTTGGCAATGGTTTAAACAACAGGCAAAACAAATGCTTATGCTCCGAAAAGCACCTCATCGTCCGAAGCGTAATACCTAAAAATTTGTTTACTTTGCAAAAAAATAATCAATGGAGTTTTTAAAGCTACTTTTTTTTGTTCTTGGCCTGCTTGCATTGGCGCTTCTGCTAATGGGAGTAAAAATACTGTTTCATAAAAGTCACAAATTTCCCGAAACCTCGGCTGGTCATAACCGCGATATGCGAAAACTTGGCATAACTTGCGCACGGCAAGACGAGATAAAGTGCTGGGGAAAAAAGGGTAACAAAAAAGGATGCGGCACGTGCTACGAACATGCGCGCAGCTAGCTGAACAATTGGTTTGCTTTATTGTTCTGACCATATAATTACAATAAACATAAACCGATGGAAACCCTCAAACTTGTTCTTGCAACTCTTGGAGTGCTAATTATAATAGTTGGATTTTTCTTTGTTGCCTTTACTCTGCTAGGAAAAAATAAATCGCAAGGTCAGGAAAGCTGTAACACCGATGAGCAAACCCGTTCGTTTGGTTGCGGTTGTGGATCGGGAGCCTGCGGTTTGCCTGTTGACAGGCAATAGTACCACTCTGCTATTTTTCAACAATCATATTACTTAACCCATCCGACATCCACACGGCATACTCGCCATCAGGATTGCTGTAGATGAGGTATGCCTCAACCGAAGGGTTGTTTGCTAGCCACGAAATTGTTGAGTCGACCCCCATTACCATAAAAGCTGTTGCGAGAGCATC
>CAZGQZ010000165.1:0-6143 GCA_964527985.1 uncultured Rikenellaceae bacterium
AAAAAAAGCCAACCCCAGTATTCAGGGTTGGCCTTAATCGGGAATTTAAAATACTATTTGAGGTTGTGCTTTTTTACAAAATCTTCAATAACCCCTTTAAGATCAGGTTTTCCGATCTCAGCCAAATCGTAGTATACTCTTGTTGTGGGTTTCTTAATGTTGATAATGCGAGAAAGATCAATTGGAGTACCAATAATTACCACATCGCAATCGGTATTGTTAATGGTAGCCTCAAGGTCCTTAAGTTGCTGCTCGCCATATCCCATTGCTGGAAGAATATTTCCAATCTCAGGGTATATTTCGTAGGTTTCCTTTAGCTTACCAACTAGGTATGGACGAGCGTCAATCTCCTCGCTGCAACCAAATTTGCGTGCAGCAACGGTTCCTGCGCCAATCTTCATATTACCGTGAGTTAGCGTTGGTCCATCCTCAACAATTAAGCAGCGCTTACCTTTAATTAGCTCAGGCTTATCAACGGTAATTGGCGAAGCACCATCAACAACAATTGCATTAGGGTTACGACTTGCAATGCTTTCGCGAACGGTTTGTATTCCTTCAGGTGATGCTGAATCCATTTTATTGATAACCACAACATCGGCTAGGCGAAGGTTAACCTCGCCAGGGTAGTAGCTAATTTCATTACCCGGACGATGTGGGTCGGCTACAGTGATAGTTAAATCAGGCTTATAGAAAGAAAAGTCGTTGTTTCCACCATCCCATAGGATAACGTCACAGCCATCGGGATCTTTCTCTGCTTCACGAACAATTGCCTCATAGTCAACTCCAGCATAAATTACATTACCGCGTACTACGTGTGGTTCGTACTCCTCCATCTCCTCGATGGTACATTTGTGCTTAGCTAAATCTTCAACAACAGCATAGCGCTGAACCTTTTGCGCAACCAAATCGCCATAAGGCATTGGGTGTCGAACGGCAACAACCTTTAATCCTTGGGCCATTAGGTGCTCAATTACCCTGCGAGATGTTTGCGATTTTCCACATCCGGTACGAGTGGCAACAACTGCAATAACTGGCTTAGTACTTTTCACCATTGTTTCATTTGGACCCAAAAGCATAAAGTTTGCTCCTGCTGCATTTACTATTGAGCTGAGGCGCATTACATGCTGGTAATTTACGTCGCTATATGAGAAAACACATTCGTGTACATTCTTCTCCTTTATAAGTGTTACCAACTCCTCTTCAGCAACGATAGGAATGCCAGCAGGGTAAAGTTTACCAGCAAGTTCGGCTGGATACTTACGACCATCAATGTCGGGAATTTGTGCCGCAGTGAAAGCAACTACGTTATACTGCTCGTTATCGCGAAAAAAAGTATTGAAGTTATGGAAATCTCGTCCAGCTGCTCCAATAATTACTACATTACGTTTACTCATAAACTTTTTGTTTTATGTTAGGTTAAACAATATAATTAGATGAAAATGAATGATTACTAAAAAAACACCTGACAAAATTAATTTTTTACTCTTCTGTCCGAAGTCCTATTGCAAAAAAATTTGAACCATCAAAGCATTCCTGCCATACAACACCTTGTATTCACCTGTTTTTTTGAATGTTATACGGCATATGTTAAGAAACATAAACACATACTTAAGGGTTTAGCGTCGAGAGCAATAATTAACCTTCCTTAATTGTTTTAGAGATAGTATTGTTCCGTTTTTTTATACTTTTACAGCAGCGTACTCAACAGCATAATCATGAAACTATATACTAAAAACCTAGTAAAGAAGTACAAATCGAGAACAGTGGTTAAAGGTGCTTCGGTTGAGGTAAATCAGGGTGAAATTGTTGGGCTTTTAGGGCCAAACGGTGCAGGCAAAACAACTACATTCTACATGATGGTAGGATTGGTAACCCCAAATGCTGGTAAAATCTTCCTCGACAACGAGGAGATAACCAAAGAACCCGTTTACAAAAGAGCTCAACGCGGCATTGGCTACCTTGCCCAGGAGGCTTCAGTTTTCAGAAAATTAAGTGTTGAGGACAATCTTAAGGCTGTGCTGGAGATGACGAAATTCTCCAGAGAGTACCAAAGGGAAAAGGTGGAATCATTAATAAACGAGTTTGGGCTTCAGAAAATTCGTAAAAGCCTTGGCATTCAACTTAGCGGTGGTGAAAGGCGAAGAACTGAAATTGCAAGAGCATTGGCTCTTGAGCCAAAATTCATACTTCTTGACGAGCCTTTTGCAGGCGTTGACCCCATTGCCGTTGAGGATATCCAATCGATTGTTGCAAAGCTAAAAGACAAGAATATTGGGATACTCATTACCGACCATAATGTTCACGAAACGCTGAGTATTACCGATAGGGCATACTTATTATTTGAGGGCGATATTCTGAAGGCTGGCACAGCCGAAGAGCTTGCTGAAGATCCTGAGGTAAGAAAGGTTTACCTTGGGCAAAACTTTGAGCTACGCAAATAGCGCACTTCCAAGCATTATTGCTCATCTAAAAGTTGCTGCTTTCTATATATTCTTGACGAAAGCATAATACTTAGCTCAAAAAGCAACCAAAGCGGAAGCGTTACCAAAAGAAGGCTAAGCACATCGGGGGGAGTAATAATTGCAGCAACGGTCATTATCACTATGAATGTATGTCTTCGGTATTTTCGTAAAAACATAGGAGTTGCTATGCCCGCTTTAGTTAAAAACACGATAAGTACAGGAAGTTCAAATAACAACCCCGCAGCTAGCGTAACCGAGGCCACAGAAGCAATATAAGAGCTGAGGTTAATCTGGTTTGTTACCTCATTGGACACATTATACCCCCCCAAAAAATGAATAGTAAGTGGCGAAATAACAAAATAGCCAAATAGAACGCCAATCATAAACAGAAGGGAAATGTAGAACACCGCTCCCCTAGCCCTCCGACGTTCATTATCGTATAAAGCAGGTTTAATAAACCGCCAAAACTGCCAAACTACAAACGGAAAGGCAACGATTACGCCAAGGTACACCGAAACCTGTATGTGCGTATTGAACTGCCCTGCCATGTTTATATTGATAATTTTCAGCGGACTATAATTAATGCAAAGGTTTGGCGAATTGAGTCTTTCGGCCAAATCACATAGCACTCGGTTGGTAAAAAAACTGGTCGACTTTGGGCTTAGGATTAGGCTATCAAAAACAAAATCGGACATTACAAAAGCGAGGAGTGCGATGAGAATAACTGCAATAAAAGAGCGCACCAAAACCCACCTTAACTCTTCAAGGTGATCCAAGAAGCCCATCTCATCATTCTTTGCCATACTAACCAAAAGTCAATATAAATCGCAAGCTACACAATCCCTTCTCGTAAAATATCGTGAAGATGAATCATCCCAACATATTTGCCATTATTCAGCACAAGCAGCTGTGTTATCTTGTTTGCCTCCATAAGGTTAAAGGCATTTATTGCCAGCTCATCAACATCGATAGTTTTTGGCGATTTCGACATAATTGCTCCTGCAGTTAGGCTGCTAGTATCAGCATTATTCTGAAGCATTCTTCTCAGGTCACCATCAGTAACAATACCCACTATGCTGCCATTGTTATCAACTACTGCTGTTGCGCCCATTCGCTTCGAAGAAATCTCAATAATAACATTCTGTATTACCTCATCGGGGCTTACTTTGGGTAAAAGCTGCTCGTCAAAAATATCAGAAACCCTCATATATAACTTTTTACCTAATGAGCCTCCTGGATGAAAGCGAGCAAAATCGGCAGGTGTAAACCCTCGGAGTTTAAGCAGGCAAACAGCCAAAGCATCGCCAATAACAAGCTGTGCAGTTGTACTCGAGGTTGGGGCTAAATTATTCGGACAGGCCTCATTTTCAACGGTAGCCTTAAGCACAAAATCGGCCTTTTGCCCCAAATAGCTATTTACGTTTGATACAATACCAACTAGCTTGTTGCCCAAGTTTTTTATGAGAGGAACCAACACCTTAATCTCTGGCGTATTCCCGCTTTTCGAAAGGCAAAGTATAACATCGTCGTGCTGAATAATGCCCAAATCGCCATGAATTGCGTCGGCCGCATGCATAAAAATTGCAGGCGTTCCAGTTGAGTTAAAGGTTGCAACAATTTTCTCGGCAATAATCGCACTCTTTCCTATTCCAGTAACAATCACTCTCCCCTCCGACTCGTATAGCAGCCTTACGGTTTGCTCAAAATCCGCATCAATATAGCTCACTAACTTTTCTATCGCTTTGGCCTCAGCCTCTATGGTTTGTTTTGCTAGATGATTTATATCAATTACCATTTTTTTACACAATTTTATTTATAATTTTATACCCAATAATATCCTTTTGCTAAACGTTTATTAAAAAACTTTTTCGTTAACTTTAGATTAGCAAAAGTAGTTGATTTTTTTGTTTGAAAAGAAATTAAGGTTGGGTTGGGATTATAATAATGCGTAAAGTGAAGATAGAATCAGAAATTTCATTGTTTGAACACCTTAATAAGCATTTTGGCTTCTCAAGTTTTAAGGGGAACCAAGAGGTTATTATACGAAATGTACTTGCAGGCAACGACACCTTTGTACTTATGCCCACCGGTGGGGGCAAATCATTATGCTATCAGCTTCCGGCACTTATAAGCGAAGGAACCGCAATAATTATTTCGCCGCTAATTGCCCTAATGAAAAATCAGGTTGATGCCATGCGCGGTTTTAGCATGGAAGATGGAGTTGCGCACTTCCTTAACTCATCGCTAAACAAAACCCAAATTCAAAAGGTTAAAACCGATATGCTCAGCGGCAAAACCAAAATGCTTTACGTTGCCCCTGAGTCACTAACAAAAGAAGAAAATATTCAGTTTTTAAAGCAGGTAAAAATATCGTTCTACGCCATTGATGAGGCACATTGTATATCGGAATGGGGGCACGATTTCAGGCCCGAATACCGCAGAATACGCCCAATAATAAACGAAATTGGAACAGCTCCAATTATTGCCCTTACGGCAACCGCAACGCCAAAGGTGCAGCACGATATACAAAAAAACCTGGGTATGCTTGAGGCAAACGTTTTCAAGTCGTCGTTCAACCGACCTAACCTATACTACGAAGTTAGACCTAAGGTTAACACTACACGCGAAATAATTAAGTTTATAAAAAACAACCCTGGCAAATCGGGAATCATTTACTGCCTAAGTCGTAAAAAAGTTGAAGAAACTGCCGAAATTCTTAAAGTTAATGGCATTAAAGCACTCCCATATCACGCAGGTATGGATTCGGCTACCCGAAGCGGCAACCAGGACAAATTCCTTATGGAAGAGGTTGATGTTATTGTTGCAACCATTGCATTTGGAATGGGAATTGACAAGCCCGATGTTCGCTTTGTTATTCACTACGATATTCCCAAAAGCCTCGAAGGCTACTATCAGGAAACAGGCCGGGCTGGTCGCGATGGCGGTGAGGGCAAGTGTATAACTTTTTACAGCTATAAGGATATTCAAAAGCTAGAAAAGTTCATGCAGGGCAAACCCGTTGCAGAACAGGAAATTGGGAAGCAGCTGCTGCTCGAAACGGTTTCGTACGCCGAATCGTCGGTATGCCGCCGAAAAATGTTACTACACTACTTTGGCGAAGAGTACCATGAGGAAAACTGCTCTGCCTGCGATAACTGTCTCCACCCAAAAACTCAGTTTGAAGGGAAGGAGTACCTTCAACTCCTTTTAGAAACAATTGTTGCTGTTAAGGAGAAATTTAAAGCCGAACACGTTGCTAACATTTTATGCGGCAACATTACAACAGCTATAAAATCGTACAAGCACAATAAGCTTGAAATGTTTGGCGAAGGAAGCGAAAAGGATGTTCGCTTTTGGAATGCCATAATTAGGCAAGCATTAGTTGGCAAGTACATCGAAAAAGATATTGAAAACTACGGTTTACTGCTAATTACCCAAAAAGGCCGAGAGTTCATTGCTAAGCCACACGACATTATGTTTACTCAAGACCATGAGTATGAGGAGTCGGATGAGGATGATGTAAACATTAGCCAAGCAGGGAAAAGCGGTTCGTGCGACGAGGAACTTTTTGCCATGCTAAAGGATTTGCGCAAGAAAATTGCCAAGAAAAAGAACCTCCCTCCTTTCGTGGTTTTTCAGGATCCTTCACTCGAAGACATGGCCATTCAGTACCCAATTACC
>CAZGQZ010000166.1:0-6089 GCA_964527985.1 uncultured Rikenellaceae bacterium
TGGCTTTCTACATGCTTATCTTTCCTTAATTTTCGGGCTTAAGCAGGTGGAAAGAAACCAACCTAAACCTTATCCCCTTAATTTTCGCACGGGAACCGGGGAGCATCCTGCACTAGCCCATTTGTTTTGAAGCCTCAAACCGGAGTTCCAATGGGCGAGGCCCTCCGTGAGACTACTCGTCGCGTCAACCTAGTTGACGAGATTAAGCCATAAGTACCTGGTACTTATTAGGCAGCGAGTGCGTAATTGTTATTTTCGCCGTTTAGCGATTTGAGGTCTGGGATTAACGAGCCAGCGTCTCAACGCTCGACATGCTTACCAATCCATTCTTCTTGCTGTCAAAACCAAGGTCAGCCCCATGAATTGGAGTTGCAAAGATACGAAAATATAAATGCAAGTCAAACAAGCCTTTCGGCTAAAATTCCATTTGCATTTCGAATAGTAGCTCTGCTTATTTCTTTACAGTTTTTATCAGAAGTGTGCTTACAAAAGCAACGGTTAATGCCACAAAAAAGGTTAACAGCCTCGATGTAATTACCTTGTCGAGGCCACTGCTAATCCAGATAACGGTAAATGTAAGCCCCGACAGTATTGTAATAATGGCAGCAATGCCATGATACCTTTTCCAGAAGAGCGTTAGTAAAATTACCACCGAAAAGGTTCCGCCAATGCCAGCCCAAACGTAGCTAACCAGCGAGTATATTAGGTTTGTTTTGCCAAAATAGGCTATTGAGAGCGCAATAATTGCCAGCAGTGCGGTCATAACCCGCGAAACGATTAGCGCTCGTTTTTTAAAAAATTCTTTTCCGAAAAGGGGTTGCAATAAATTTTCGGTAAGCTCAGTTGCCGATAGAATAAGCAACGAATCGGCAGTCGATATCATGGCTGCTATGGCACCTGTAATTAGTATTGCGGCAATTACAGGCGGAAAGATGGCTAGTAGTACCGATGGCATAACAAATTCCTGATCGGCCAATCCGGTGGGACCGAAAATGGCAAGTCCAATCCATCCTATACAGAGCGCACCAATGTAAGCTATAACTGTCCAAACGATTCCAACATTTCGTGCGCGTTTAGCTTGTTTAGCATCCTTAATGGCCATAAAGCGCATGCTTAGCTGAGGCTGCCCGCCAAGGTATCCGAAAAACCAGCTAAACCCTCCAACAAGAGCAATTCCTGCTGTAAAACCACGTAATCCACCAGTTAATGAACCATACTCGCTACCAGCCATGGTAAATGCTTGCGAAATGGTAGGAGCAAAAACATCGGCGTTATTGGCAAGATAGATAAAGCCAACTATAGGCCCAACCACCAGGGTAATTATCATCATTATTGCCTGTACAACATCGGTATAAACAACGCTCATAAATCCACCATAAATGGTGTATGGAACAATTATGGCAGCAGTTAAAATCATCCCTATTTTTGGATCGATCCCAAACATGGTGTTTAATGTTTTGCCTCCGCCTAAAAACTGTGCTCCCACATAGAAGAAGAAGAAAAACACGATTGTTGCACTTCCTATTATCCGAATCCAGCTACCAACCTCGCCGTGCTTACGGGCAATAAACTCAGTAAAGGTATTTACATTGAACTTTTCAGCCTCGTCGCGAAGTCGCCAAGCGATAAGCGACCATGTGGTTATAATACCTGCAACGCATCCTAACGCAGTCCATATTTCAAGTAGTCCGGTGGCGTAAGCGGCGCCGGGTAATCCCAAAAGAGCCCACGACGATTCGCCTGTGGCTCGCTCCGATAGCGCTGCAACCCAACCGGGTAGCTTGCGACCTGCAATGGCATAGTCGGAACTGCTCTTTACTTTTCGGCCCTGATAAACTCCCCATGCAATAAGCAGGGTGAGGTAGGCAATCATTACAATAAATAGCTGGGTATTCTGTATGTCCATTTGCTTATTTTTCGAACTAAGATAAAAAATATACTTTCTACTTCAATGGTTGTTTGGAGTTTATTAACTCATTTGCTGAATGTTTCTTGGAAGAGATTGACGATATGCAATTTTCTTAGGGCTATACAAATGCGATATAGCAACCGATGGCCATTTTTTTACTAATTCATCTGCAAATACAATAAAACCTTATTGTACAATAAGCTTTTTGGAGTAGTAAGCACCTTCGTTTTCTCTGAATTGAAGAATATATAAACCGCTTTGAATATTTGTTGGTATGGGAATGATTTGGGTACCCTGTAAGCCCTCCCATGAATATTGAACAACACCAAGGTAGTTTACCAGCCTAATGGTATACGCTCTATTGCTTATAGGTTCAATGCTTATGGTGTTACCCCTTTTAACAGGGTTAGGGAAAACGGTGAACGAATTACTGCGAATGCTCTGTGCTGATGTAATATTTAGGGGATTTCCCCATACCTCATCGCCCTTTTTGTAGTATACCAAACCTGATGAACTGCTTGAATAATCGCTTTCAAATTGTTGACCCAAATACCCTAAGCCCTCACCATAACCATGCGATTGGTAGCTGCTATGCTTTACCGCCCAAATTATTCGCCAGCAGGGCGAATTATCCTCTTCAAATTCAATGTGAGGTTGCAATTCCGGAATAATTCTCATCCTACCATTTGAGTGCGTATGCTGTGCGTAATGGCGATGCTCAGCTTCGTTAACGTAGGCTTGCTCAGGAAAGTAGTAAAGCGTATCGGCAATTCTGAATTTTGTAGATGAGGCATACTCGCTATAGGTTATAGCAGGCTCGGGGTTGGCATAACCGCCCACTTCTTTCAGTTTAAGGTTATTCCATGTGTAATAAATTGAATCGTTATTGTTCGAGAGCTCCTTGTCGGTAACTATCGAAATCTGTTTTGTGTTCTCATAGGAATAGTACTCCGTGCCCAATGCTTCCGAAGAGGAAGATGAGTAGTGAAACTCATCGCCAATTTCGAAATTGTAAATTGAAACATTTGAAATAGCGTTTTTGCCAACGCTCGGATTTGTTAGGCCAATTAGCGAGTAGTTACCAAAGCTAATGTCGTAACTTCCCCATAGGTAGGGTTTACTATGCTGGTCGAAAAGATTGCGAAACGGGAAAAGGGTAACAAATCCTAACGAATCGCTGATAATAACTTCAAGGTCATTGGGGTAGCTTGGGTGGGGATCGCCTTGCTGGTTTGTCCGCTTAAACGATATATACTTAAGCAAACTTGTTACACCGTATACCTCGGCACTCTTAACTGAATCGACAGTTGCCCAAAGGTAATCGTCGTTTGAAAAGGTATGGAAAACCCATGATGTACCAACTTCGGCGTTTGGCCAAAGTGTTAGCGTATCGTTTAAATAGTTAAACAGAAGGTATCGGTCATCGCTCTTTTTAATTGTCTTTGGGCCAATCCACGAAGGGCCGTTGGGCAAAACGCATTCGTCTTCACCGCTACCATAGCCTGTAGCGCTTTGGTAATCCCACGTTTTGTATAGATGGTATGTTGTATCGGTATCTTCAACGGTAACAGAATCTACCTTAATGGAGAAAATTTGTGACTCACCATCCTTTATATAAAATGGGGTTCGACCTATTACTATGGGGTTGAAATTTTGACTTTGCACAGCGCTTGCGCTTGCTAATACTATTAGTGCTAGTAAAAGCCTTTTGGTTCGTTTCGCTTTAAACATATTTCAACAGATAGATTCGTGTTGAAATTTACTGTTTATATGCAAAAAAATCAACTTTTAACCTAAGGTTTTTATAGATTCAAGCATGATTAGCCCTTGCGCCAGCTGTACTCGGCCTTTCTGAGCCGATCCATTATTGCTTTTCCAATTCCAGTCTCGCTAACCTCTTCGGCAATAATTGTTTCTATCTGGTTGTCGTCTTCAAAGGTGTGCATTGCCTCGAACAGCTGAACAGCGTAGTCTCTCAAATCGTTTTGGGTTGATACCCTTATGATATTAGTAAACCCTTCATCGAGCTCACCGGTAAACGAAATTAATCCTGCTTTGCTTTTATCGATATTCAATAGTGTGTTTTTGCTGGCAATGAGCATTCGTTTTTTTGGGCTATAGTGTGATTTGAGCATTCCGGGCGCTACCATTTCTTCGGTTTTTCCCGACTTATCGAAAGGGATAACTGCTTCGAGTTCTTCTTGGGTGATTACTCCGCTACGGAGCATTTGAAAGCCGCTATTGGTAAGCCTAATTATTGTCGATTCGATTCCTACGGTAGTTTTGCCCCCGTCAATAATGTGGTCAACATTCGGCAGCTGCTTTCTTACATGTTGCGCTGTGGTTGGGCTAATTCGCCCAAATTTATTTGCGCTTGGAGCGGCAATGGGGCATTTTGATGCGGAAATGAGGTCGAGTGCAATTTGGTTAGCGGGCATGCGAATACCTACGGTTGGCAAACCCGACGTAACAATATCGGGCACTAAGGTGCTTTTGGGCAGTACCATGGTTAGTGGGCCTGGCCAAAATTGTTCGGCTAATTTGTAAATCCTATCATCGGGTTGCAAAACAAGCCTTTGCAAATCGTTTAAATTGGCAATGTGCACAATAAGAGGATCAAAGGTTGGACGCTCCTTTAGCTCAAAAATTTTGGCTACAGCAAAAGGGTTTAATGCATCGGCTCCCAAACCATAAACTGTTTCGGTTGGGAACGCAACCAGCTTGCCTTCCTGTATGTATTTTGCCCCTGTTTGGATACTATCTCTAATATGCATGTTTTTTCCCCTTTACAAATTGATATAAAAACAGTAAACTTCCCGCTAAGCTCATAAATCCGGATAAAATAATTGCCGAAAAAAATGCACCTGAAGTATCAAAAAGCCATCCACCCAAAAACGGGCCTGCAATGCCCGCTATTGCATACCCAAGAAAAACGAATGGATATATTTTCCCTAAATTACTTAGCCCAAATACATGAGCCGTTTCCTTTGCAAAAAGCACAAAATTCCCTCCAAAGCCAAATCCGATTAGGAATGCGATAAACAGATATGAAATGCTCGTTAGGGCAACAATATTAAGCATAAAAATGGAAATTGACTGAACGAGGAGTGCCAAAAAAATACTAATACTTGCTCCAATATAGTCGGCAATGAACCCCCAGGAAATCCGACCTAAAAAATTTGCAACCGCAAAAACCGAAATGCCTAAAACCAGTGTGTGCGCGTTAATGCTACTTTGCCCACCAATAACTTTCAGGTTCCCAATTACTAGCAATCCGGCAAAAGTTCCTAGAAATATCCCAACAAACAGCTTTTTAAATACCTTATGCTTTAGCTGTTCTTTAATATCAATTTTCGGTTTTTTAAGGCTTGTAGATTTGTGGCGAATAAAATTGGAGAACAGTAAAATTAGGGCTCCATATGTTACACCAATAATTGCAAAAAGCTGCAACACATTATTCCCGTTTAGTAAAATTTGCTCCGATAAGTAGGACATAAGCACTGCGCCTAAACCAAACCCTGCGGCAATAATCCCTGTAATAAGGCCTTTTTTATTTAGGAACCACTGAACGGGGGTTGTTAATGCCACCCAATAGCCAAAGCCTGTTGCAATCCCTGTAACCAGACCTACACCCAAAAATATGTGGATGAAACTACCACCAGAGCGACTTGCAATGAGGTTGCCTAAAAAAAATAAAGCGCCCGAAATATATGCTAGGTACCGAGCTTTAACCTTCTCGCCAATTTGTCCCACAAAAACCATGGTTACGGGAAAAACAGCTATGATTGCTCCAAAAATAATTTGCGACTGCGACGCCGAAAACCCAAAATTATTAATTAGCTCCGATGCTATAATACTCCAGGCGTAAACGCTTCCAAGGCAAAGCATAATTATAAATGAAGCAATAACGGTTAGGTATTTCATCATATAATTTACTTCTTCAGGTTTTCGGATTTTTTAATAACCTGATTTTTTAGCTCCTGTTTGTACTCAACTATTTTTGTTCGTACCGATTTATCGCCAGACGAAACTATTTGCGCAGCAAGAATTCCAGCATTTTTTGCACCATTAAGCGCCACAGTTGCCACCGGAACCCCTCCCGGCATTTGTAGGATTGAAAGAACAGAATCCCATCCATCGATGGAATTGCTCGATTTTATGGGAACGCCAATTACAGGCA
>CAZGQZ010000167.1:0-3609 GCA_964527985.1 uncultured Rikenellaceae bacterium
AAGCGAGAATGTTAGGGTGCTATTGCTGCCATCGCAATACTCGTCGCAGCACTCAATTGACGATGCCGTGGCTCTGGCAAATAACCTCAAAGTAAAATTTGATGTTGTTAATATTGAAGAATCATACAGCAGCATTGTTAAAGCCATGGGTTCCATTTTCGGATCAATGCCTAGCGATATTACCGAAGAGAATATTCAGGCCCGAGTTAGGGGCGTTTTGCTCATGGCTCTTTCAAACAAGCTTGGTCACCTCTTGCTTAACACCTCAAATAAGAGCGAGGCAGCCGTTGGCTACGGAACCCTTTACGGCGATATGTGCGGTGCATTAGCCGTGCTTGGCGATGTTTATAAAACCGATGTTTTTAAGCTCGCGCATTTCATTAACAGGAACGAGGAAATTATCCCCATAAATACCCTAACCAAACCACCTTCGGCTGAGCTTAGACCCGACCAAAAGGACTCCGATTCGCTACCCGATTATGCAATACTCGATAAAATTCTTTTTGAGTATATCGAGAATCACCAAAGTGCCGAGGAAATTATTGCACAAGGTTTCCATGAAGATACGGTAAGGAGGATTGTTCGTTTGGTAAACGTAAACGAGCATAAGCGTTTTCAGTCGCCTCCAATACTTAAGGTTTCCTCAAAAGCATTTGGGTTAGGTCGGAAAATGCCAATTGTGGGCAAGTATTAGCTGTTCCTAGTGTTTCCTCTGTTTCTTAGGTGTTTTTAGCAAAAAGGTAAGGAATCTCATTTTCTGCTGTAAAACATTTTATTTATCTTTGCCTAATCGCTGTAACATCATTATTAACTTAAATAACTGTAAGCAAGCGTTATCTGCTTTTTAAGAGTTGCAATCGTTTGTTTACAGCATATAATAGCACACAAAATATGGCGTACTCATCTATCGATATCCAAAGCGCGTTCGAGGGTGTTTGCTCTTTATTCAAAAACCTAAAGCCTCGCGAAAAGGAGCTAATGTTTCGTAGTTTTACCTGTTCGCAGTTTCGCAAAGGTGAAATTATTTATCGCGATGGCGAAATACCTACTGGCCTTGTTTGCCTAATTAAAGGCAAGGTTAAAATTTTTAAAGAAGGTGTTGGTGGCCGCGACCAAATTGTACGCATGGCAAAACCCATTGGGTTTATTGGCTATCGCGCATTGCTTGCCGACGAGAATCACATTGCCTCAGCCGAAGCACTTGAAGATTGCGTTGTGGGCGAAATTGAGCGCAGCTGCTTTATTAAGATATTGCAATCAAACGCAATGCTAACCTATCATATTCTCAAATCGGTTGCAACGGAACTCGGTTTTTCCAATAGCCGTACGGTAACCCTAACCCAAAAGCATATTCGTGGTCGCTTGGCCGAGAGTTTAATCTTCCTTCGCGATACATATGGTGTTGAAGATGATGGCCAAACAATTAAGGTTTATCTCTCGCGCGAAGATTTGGCAAACCTTTCGAATATGACAACCTCAAATGCAATTAGAACGCTTTCAGCCTTTTCCAATGAAGGAATTTTAGAGCTTGATGGCCGTAGAGTAAAAATTCTTGACCCATTCAAACTTGAACGGATTAGCGATTTAGGATAGGTTTTTTACTGGAATTAGTACCTTACTCTTGTAGGTATATTCTTTTTACTCTTCGTGAAATTGAGGTTAGCACTTCGTAGGGAATTGTTTCCAACATTTTTGCTATATCAATAATCGATGGGCTATTGCCAAAAATTGTAACCTCATTTCCCTCGGTTACATTGGGTATGCCTGTTATATCAACCATGCATGTGTCCATGCTAATATTTCCTATTATTGGGGCTAGGCTCCTGTTAATCATTACGCTGCCTTTGCCGTTGCTTAGCCTGCGGTTTAGCCCATCGGCATAACCAATGGGTATGGTGGCAATGGTTGAGGGTTTGGTCACTTCCCCCTTTCGATTATAGCCCACGGTTTCGCCTGGTTTAAGCTCTTTAATTTGAGCCACAAATGTTTTTAGCGTGCTTACATTTTTAAGGCGATGTTGATGCACAGCGCTAATGCCGTACAATCCAATGCCAAGCCTAACCATGTCCATTTGGTGCTGCCCGAACCTTTCAATTCCAGCTGAGTTCAGGATATGTAGGATGGGTTTGTAACCCAAAGTGTTAATTATCTGCTGGCTCGCTTGTTTAAAGTTATCAATTTGCTTTTGCGTAAAGGTATCGTGCTGGCTATCGTCGGTAGCTACTAGGTGCGAAAAGATGCTTTGAACTTTAACCCCGCTAAAATTTTTGAGTTTTGCGCATAGTTCATCAATTTCGATTGGCATAAACCCAAGCCTATGCATACCGGTATCAATTTTTAAATGTATGGGATAGCTCGATACTCCGTGCTTACTTAGCGTAGTACAAAAATTATTAAAGCTACTTAAGCTGAAAATTTCGGGTTCAAGGTTATACTCAATCATTAGCTCGTAGCTGCCAATCTCGGGGTTTAGCACAACAATTGGAAGCGAGACTCCGGCTTCGCGTAGCGCAATTCCTTCATCGGTGAAAGCAACACCAAGGTAATCCACTCGGTGAAACTGAAGAAGGTTGGCAATTTCGTGGGAGCCGCTTCCGTAGGAAAAAGCTTTTACCATAACCATAACCTTAACATTTGGCTTTAGTAAACTTCTAAAGTAGTTAAGGTTATGCACCAGTGCGTTTAGGTCAATTTCAAGCTGTGTTCGGTGAAGCTTATGCTCAAGCATTGCCGATATTCGTTCGAACTGAAAAACCCTGCTTCCTTTTAGCAGAATAGCGTAATCGTTAAACTTATGTCGTTCAAACTTTTGTAGAAATTGCTGGGTAGTTTCGTAAAACTCGGTGTTATCTTTGAAATGCTGTTTTTGTTTTAATATCTCGTTTCCAATGGCAATGGTTTTGTCTACTCCCTTTTCGTTTATCATACTACCAACCTTGCTGTATAGCGTTTTAGGATCGAGCCCACTTTGAAGAATATCCGAAATTATTAGAAGCCGATTTTTATGTTGATGCTGCTGCGAAAGCGTGTCGAGTGCTATGGAAAGTGAGCCTAGGTCGGAGTTGTAGCTATCGTTAATAAGCGTGCATCCATTTATGGCTTCTTTAATCTCGAGCCGCATGGCCACAGGTTGTATCTTGTTAATAAGTAACGCTATTTGTTCGGTGCTGTAGCCAAGTAAAAGGAGGGTGGTAACGCAATGCATTGCATTCTCAATGGAAGCATCATCGGTAAACGGAATGAAAAAGCTAAAAGGCTTTTGCTCAAATTCAGCATTAATAGTAACGGATGATTGTTCTTTTTCTATGCTTAATATCTTAACATTTGCGATATCGTTTTTTCCCCATGTAAAAAGCTTAATCTCATTTTTTTTGCTTGCTTCTCTAGCCAGAATTTCAATTTGTAAAAAATCGTTGCAGTAAACTAGCGTTTCGCAATGCTCAAACAAAGCCATTTTCTCTTTGGCTTTGCTATGTAAATCGTGAAAATTTTCTTGGTGTGCTGCTCCTAAATTTGTAAAGACTCCAATTTGTGGCTTAATAATAGGCTCAAGAAATTGCATCTCATTAGGTTTAGAAATACCTGCTTCAACAATGGCAATGTCGGCAT
>CAZGQZ010000167.1:3709-6060 GCA_964527985.1 uncultured Rikenellaceae bacterium
AATTGCATCTCATTAGGTTTAGAAATACCTGCTTCAACAATGGCAATGTCGGCATTATTCCCCATTCCTAGTATCGAAAGTGCAACGCCAACCTGCGAGTTGTAGCTCTTAGGGCTTCGCTCAACCTTTTTATTTGAACTTAGCAGCTGGGCAAGCCACTCTTTAACAATGGTTTTTCCGTTGCTTCCTGTTATGCCGATTACTGGGTATTGCAGCTTCGACCTGTGGTAAGCAGCAAATTGTTGTAGTGCCCTAAGTGTATCATCAACGGTAATAAATGATGCATCGTTTAGCAGTTGCAATTGATCCGAAAGCTCGCTAACAACAAATGCCCTAACTCCCTGCTGGTATAAATCGGTAATGTATTGATGGCCGTTGTGCCTATCGCCGACTAGCGCAAAAAAAACTGCGCTTTTTGAAGCACTGGTGATTCGGCTATCGGTTGTAACCGATGTGATTATGAATGAGGGATTGCCGTAAAGCTTTCCGTTCAGTATTTCGGTAAGTTGATTTAGGCTGTAGCTTAGCATTCTGTTTTTCGGTTATTTGTAAATGCTACTATTTTTGCTTGCGAGTTGCTTCAATAAAGCACGATCGGCATAACGGTTCGTAAACATCGGTTTCGCCAAGTAATACAAGCTTGTCGGTATCGGATAAGCGATGTGAGTATTGCGCTAAATTACCACACTTTACGCAAATTGCATGAACCTTAGTAACATGCTCGGCACAGGCTAAAATGCTAGGGATTGGACCAAAGGGCTTTCCTCTAAAATCCATATCCAAACCAGCAACAATAACCCTAACGCCCTGGTCGGCTAGCTTATTACAAACATCAGCAAGGTTGTTGTCGAAAAACTGAGCCTCATCAATGCCAACCACATCCACATCGGACGCTAATAGAAGTATGTTTCCCGAAGAGGTTACTGGTGTTGATGGAATTGAGTTCGAATCGTGCGATACTACTTCCTCAATCGAATAGCGAGTGTCTACATGAGGCTTAAAAATTTCAACCCTCTGCTTTGCAAAGCGAGCGCGCTTAAGCCTGCGGATTAGTTCCTCGGTTTTACCCGAAAACATTGAGCCACAGATAACCTCAATTAGCCCCCTACGCTTGGTTGTACCAATGGAATTTTCAGAAAAAAGCATGGCAATAAATACAAATATTCTCGTTAGTTTTACAAAAGTAAGCAAATTCTTAATTTTGTAGCTAGATTAAATACTACCATGACAGAATCAAACAGCATAAAGACCCTACAGGAAAGAGTTCGGGAGATTGAAATAATTTTGGAAAAGGCAAGTCAAGCCGAATCGCTTTCACGAATTGATCGCGATTTGATTCTCGACAAGCTGAGACGAGTATACGATGAGCTTCTAATGTTCAACGAAAGTGGGAGTGCGACTAAGGAAACTCCCAAACAGGCTTTTACAAAGCATGAGGAAGAGCCAGAAACGATTGAACAAATTTATGAAAACAAAGCTGCTGCAGTAAATGTTGAGGTTGAAACTGTATTGAGTGAAGAGGCAGCTATGGAAGAACATCAGCAGGCAGAAATTTCAGAAGTTGAAGAAGAGATTGAGATTGAAAGACCAACGCCTTCAGAAGATATAGTCGAAATGAAATCGTCTAGCTCAATTGTCTCCGAAAAGTATAAGCCTAAGAAAAAGTTTATGAACGAGGTGCTCGGCAAAAACAAAAAGGATATGGCCTCGGTACTTCAAAACAAACCCATAGGCGATTTAACTAAGGCCATTGGTATTAACGATAAGTTTTTGTTTACAAAGGAGCTGTTTAGTGGAAATGCCGAACTTTACGCCAAAACAATACGCCAGCTAAACGAGTTTACCGATATTAACGAGGCCCTCATTTACATACAAGAAAATTTTAGCTGGAATGACGATAACGAAGCGGCTAATCAGCTAATCGACCTAATCAGGCGCAAGCTGCTACACGGTTAACTTATGGCAAAACTTTTTATTGTTCCTACGCCAATTGGAAACCTTGAGGACATAACCCTAAGGGCAATTAGGGTGCTTAAGGAATCGGATCTGATTCTTACTGAAGATACCCGCACAAGCGGTTTTTTACTCAAGCACCTTGGCGTTAGCGCACCTCTTTGGTCGCACCATAAGTTTAACGAGCACAAAACTGTTGAGCAGGTTGCCGAACGAATTGCCCAAGGAAAAATGGTGTCGCTCATCTCCGATGCAGGAACACCGGGTATTTCCGATCCTGGGTTTTTGCTAATACGCACCTGCCTTGAGCGCGATATTGAGGTTGAGTGCTTACCCGGACCAACCGCTTTTGTTCCCGCACTGGTTAATAGCGGAATCCCTTGCGATAGGTTTATTTT
>CAZGQZ010000168.1:0-4203 GCA_964527985.1 uncultured Rikenellaceae bacterium
CGCTCAATATTCGAAGCATCAACAACGTTGATAACCACATCGGGTTTTTGCTGATGTATATATCGCCTTACGTAAAGTTCCTCAGGTGTATATGCGCTAAGCGAGTATGTTCCGGGTAAATCGGTAATGTTAAAGGTGTAGCCTTTGTGCTTAAAGCGGGCCATTTTTGAGTCGACAGTAACACCGCTGTAGTTTCCAACATGCTCCTTTGCACCTGATGCACAGTTGAAAAGAGTTGTTTTTCCGGAGTTAGGATTACCCACAAGGGCAATGTTTACAATTTTACTTCCAGCCTTTGCACCAGTTTCAACAATATCCTTCTCGTTTTTGGGAGCGAGCGTTCCGCTATAGTTCGATTTTACAAGCTCTTGTGCTTCATCGGGGGTAATAATCTCAATAAGATGTGCTTCGCTGCGGCGTAACGATACTTCGTAGCCCAGTATTGAGTACTCAATGGGATCTTTTAAGGGGGCATTTTTTATTACGGTAACCTTTTTACCCCGTATAAAACCCATTTCAATAATACGCTTACGAAATGCACCTCTGCCTCTTACTTTCGAAACAATTCCGTATTCACCGTTTTGTAGCTCGCTTAAAAGCATGTGAGAAAGGAGTATTTAAAAATTAATCTGCAAACTTAACATCTTTTAAAGAAAATAGGAATCCCTAAAAGTTGGTATTTTGATATCATGTTTCTTGTGTTCCAAATATTAGTATTACTTTAACACCCTAAATCGAAAAGAGTTTTTAAAAACAACCTATTTTGGAGCAAAACGATAACATACTTCAAAAGATTAGAGAGCTGCTTGGGAGTAATGCCGATAACTTTAGCATACTTGAGCATCAGGTTGACGTTAAGGTACAAATGGAGTATTTTGAGTTTTCAAAAGCCCATCCGCCTATTGAGAATCATGAGCAAGTATTAGAGCAAGAACCTAAGTTATACTCAGAAGACGAGAGCATTGAAGATAAAAAATCGATACTTATTAGCCTTGCCTCAATTGATAAACCCGAGGCATACCGAATACTTGAGCGTTATTCACAAAAACCCACCCCTGAGCTAAAAGATTGGGCTTTTATGGCATTGCAAGAGAGTAGAATGCTTTTAGAAACTAAACTTTTGGATGAGCAGCAGGTATTTATTTCAACTGGGTTAGGAGGGAAAGAGGGCAAGCTTCGCTACTTTGTTGTGCTTATACCTACTGTTGATAAACCCTTTACAGAGCTGCAACAGCAGCTTATTAAAAGCGAGTTTAGCTTTGCTTTAAAAAAGTTTCATTCAGCTATCGAAAGCGTAAAGTTTATTGGCAATTATGCCACATTGCTTGCTCTTGTGCCGCTTAGTGTGAGCGTTAAGCAACCTTTTCAGATTGCTATTGATGAGTGTAACTCGCTGGGCGAATTTATACAAACTGGCTTTTTAATCACCAACGTGAAAAAGCTTTCGCTCGATGAGATAGATGATATTATTGCCAATCCTCCTAGCGAGGATTTTAACAATGAAAGCATTGAATAGAAAAAGGGAGCATACATAAACTGTACACTCCCTTTTGGTTATAATGCTTTAGCGTAAAAGTTTACTTTCCTTCTAGGTCATCAAAGCTAATGTTCGAAAATTCATTTTGCATTGTTTCAACGGTTTCCTCCTCGTTTTGAAATGATGCATCATCGGTTTGGTTATTCTTAATGTAATCAACCGCCTCGGTAAGCCCTTCTGCAAATTTCTCGAAATCTTCTTTGTAAAGGAAAATTTTATGCTTTTCGAAGAAAAATTTGCCCTCCTGACCAAACCTCTTTTTGCTTTCGGTAATCGTTAGGTAATAATCGTTCTGACGAGTGGCCTTAACATCGAAAAAGTAAGTTCTTTTGCCTGCCCTAACAACTTTTGAGAAGATATCGTCTCGCTCTTTCCTTTCTAACTCATCGTGATTATTAATTTCATCCATCATTTCAATATTTTAAAATTATTCAACACTGTTTGATTTTTAACACCGTTCAAAAATAAAAAAATATTTTCATAACCTATTTTTTTGCAAATTATTTCAAATAAAATTTTGCAAACAGTTACCTGTTAACAAAATCATGTTTAGGTAATGGCCAATTTTATATAAATCAGCAGAATAGTTTTAATGTTTCTTTTGCGTTGCAATATTGTACTCCTAGTTTTTTATATTGAAAAAAATGCACGTATCTTTGCAGCCTCAATTTTACACCATGTTACGTTCTTAAGATGATAAGTAGAAGATTACTAAGGATTAAAACTCTTCAGGTTCTTTTTGCCTTTTTTAGGGCCGAAAACGACTCCCTATCGAAAGCCGAATCGGAACTGCTTCATAGCATCAAAAAAGGCTACGATTTATACCATCTGCTATTTCTTCTTTTACTCGAAATTAGGGATTTTGCTCAACGGCGTATTGAAACGGCCAAGCAAAAACTTATACCTACTCATGAGGATTTAAACCCCAATTCCCGCTTTGTTGAAAATCCGTTGCTTACCATAATTGGTGAGAACGAGAGTATTTTAAGGTATACTGCTCAAAATAAGCTTGGCTGGGTAAACTATCCAGAACTGGTTAAAAAGCTTTACCAAAAGATTTCAGCATCCGAATATTTTATGAAGTATATGGAGGCCGAAACGGTTGATTTTACTCAACATCGTCAGGTTCTTGTACACATTCTTTCAAAAGAACTCATCGATTTTGACGATTTTACTTATTGTCTTGAAGAACAGAGTATATACTGGAACGACGATTTGGATTTTATGATTGGTATGGCGACTAAAACGATAAAAGGTTTTGAGCCTGATCAGCAAACCGACGTACCTGTTTTTCCGATGTATAAGAGTGATGATGATGAGGACTTTGCTAAACGATTGCTACGTAAGGTGGTGCTAAACCATAGCCATAACAGCCAAATGATTGACAACTTCACCAAGAACTGGGATGTGGAAAGGATTGCTAGCATGGATAACCTTATACTTGAAATGGCAATAACCGAAATTACCGAGTTTCCATCTGTTCCTGTTAAGGTTAGTTTTAATGAGTATATTGAAATAAGCAAATACTACAGCACCGACCAAAGTAGCACCTTTATTAACGGTGTGCTCGACAAAATTATTTTAACGCTACGTTCCGAAGGAAAAATTCAAAAGCAAGGACGTGGGCTAGTTGGTGAAGAGTAATATTTTTAAAACAATTGCTTATTAGCTATGATTAACAGGGTTTTCTCGGTTTTCCTAATTTTTTCTTTTACATTTGCCCTGCTACTTTCGTGCGAAAATACAGTCAAGAAGGAGATAGTGGAACCAATTCCCAATTCTTCGGATAGTACTGGAGTGGCAAAAATTGAGTTCATTGACGATTTCGTTGACCTAGGAACAATTGCCCACGGAGAGGTAATATCGTATACATTCTCTTTTAGCAACAAGGGCAATGCACCACTCATAGTTAATGATTTAGTTGCCGATTGTGGTTGTACCAAGGTCATTCTCAGCAAAGAGTTTTTAAACCCTGGCGAAACAGCAACAATCGAACTTGTTTTTGATAGCCGAGGATGGCACGGTTCACAGTTTAAAAGCGTTAGCGTAAAGTCAAATGCGCAAACACCATCGCGAACCATAACCATTAAGGTTAATGTTGTATAGAGTAATTATTTAGTTTTAAAATAACCAAAAGTTGATTATTATGACAAACACACTATTTGTAATTCTTCAAGCCGAAGGCGGAAGCCCATACATGTCATTCGTTATGCTGGCGCTAATTATTGTGGTATTTTACATGTTTATGATTAGACCACAGATGAAACGTCAGAAAGAACTTCGTAAGTTTCAAGAGTCACTGCAAAAAGGCGATAGAGTAATTGTTGCCGGTGGTATTTTCGGAAAGGTTTTCGAGATTAAAGACGACCATATTGTAGTTGAAATATCTGATAACGTAAGAATTAAGGCAGTAAAAAGTACTGTTCTTCGCGATTCATCTGATTTGCAGCAGAAGTAGCATTTTTTTATACCTTTACAGAGTTCAATTGCATTTTATGTTGCAGTTGAACTCTGTTTTTTTTAACATAACTTGCAACCATGGATATAAAGTTGCTTAGGCAAGTCGAAAAAGTTTTTAAGCGTCAAAAAGCCAATTTTAAGGTAAGGTTGGCGATCTTTTCCTTTTTTCTTGCTGTTGCAACAATTCTATGGTACCTTAATAAGCT
>CAZGQZ010000168.1:4303-6020 GCA_964527985.1 uncultured Rikenellaceae bacterium
CCTATCCTCAGGTTAGCCTTTCGCATCGTTCTGCAAGGTTAAGTATTCCGGTTGAAAGGTTTACCGAAGCAAACTTCTCGGCTCCTGTTGAAGTTCGAAACTTGCCCGATTCAATTAGGCTCATTGTTTTACCCCGATCAGTTAAGGTTAAGTGTAACGTAGTGGTTAGTAAGTATAAGGATATTGAGAATTCCTCAGTTAAAGCCTATGTCGATTTTAATGAAGCAAATTTGATGCTCGATAATAAGCTTAGGGTTAGGGTAGAGGGGAAGCCTCATTCGGTTTCAAACTTAACATTCGAACCAAAGTTTGTCGAATTTATTATTGAAAGGCTATAATGATTGTTGTTGGAATAACCGGAGGAATAGGTAGCGGAAAATCAATGGTAAGCAGCATTTTAAAAGCCATGGGTTATGCTGTTTACAACGCCGATATTGAAGCCCGTGCAATTATGAATACCAACCAAATGGTTGTTGAAGATATTAAGCAGCTGTTTGGAGATGATGTTTACGAGAAAGGAACGCTAAACCGGCCCAGAGTTGCTGAGCTGGTTTTTGATAATCCAACGCTATTGGCAAACCTTAACTCCATTGTTCATCCTGCTGTTGCAAATCATTTCGAAGAATGGAAAAGGTTGCATGCAAATGCAAAAATTCTTTTCAAAGAAGCTGCCATCCTTTTTGAGAGCGGCGCCAATAAGCAGGTTGATGCAGTAATTGCAATTACTGCTCCCCAAGAGTTGAAAATAGAGCGTGTTTGCAAGCGCGATGGCATAAGCCGCAATCAGGTTATACAACGGATGGCTAATCAGCTGCCCGATAAAGAATTAGTAGCCAAAAGCGATTTTTTAATTGTTAATGATGAGGTTAAACTTTTAGTTCCACAGGTTATTGAAATAGTAAATAAGCTTTTACAACGTGATAATTAGCAGTAAATATGGGAAAGTTTGGTAAATGGATTGGTGGCGGACTAGGATGGGCTATACTTGGACCAATTGGCGGCATTATTGGTTTTGCCATTGGCTCAGTGCTCGATAGTTCCGATGGCAAAACGTACACAGCGCAAACAGGTCGTAATAACTTTATTGTTAGTCTGTTGGTTTTAGTGGCCGAGGTTATGAAAGCCGATGGCAAAGTGCTTAAGGCTGAGCTAGATTATGTTAAGCGTTATTTTCTTAAGAATTTTGGCGAAGCGGCTTCGCGTGAAGCACTTGTGTTACTCCGCGATATCCTTAAGCAGAACGTACCGCTAAAAGATGTTAGCTACCAAATTCGCGATAACATGGATTACCCATCGCGGTTGCAACTTTTGCACTTGCTTTTTGGTATTGCCAATGCCGACGGTGTGCTTCATCCTAACGAAGTTAGCTTAATAACTAACATTGCAGGCTGGCTTGGCATATCCAGCGCCGATTTCGAATCGGTTAAGTCAATGTTCTTTAACGATATTGATGCATCCTATCGAGTGCTGGAAATTGAGAAAACGGCCACAGTTGAGGAGATTAAAAAAGCCTACAGAAATATGGCACTTAAGCATCACCCCGATAAGGTTAGCTATTTAGGAGAGGATATTCGCAAAGCCGCCGAGGAAAAGTTCCAAAAGGTAAACGAAGCTTACGAAAAGATTAAAAAAGAGCGCGGATTTGTATAGTAATTATTTACAAAATTATAAATGATTAAGCCAGTAGTAATATGGTTTACGGGTTTACCATCATCGG
>CAZGQZ010000169.1:0-4800 GCA_964527985.1 uncultured Rikenellaceae bacterium
TACCCTCTTCAATGCTTTTTATGCAGTTAGGTAGTTCGGTTAATGCGCTCTCTTTAAAAAGAATACTGATGAACTTATAGTCAATAAGTTTTTTTATAGTTGTGGCATCGGTGTGGGCAGTTAGAACAATAATATTGGGTGATAAATGGTTTTGTAAAACATACTCAACAACGTCAAGCCCAGACAGAATTGGCATGTCCAAATCGAGTATCAGCATGTTTGGCGTGCTCTTTTGTAGTTGTTGCACAACCTCTTGGCCATTGCTGCATTCGGCCATTACCTTATAACCAGGGAACTTATCAATAAATGAATTTAGCCCCATTCTGAATATGGGATGATCGTCAGCAATAATTACCGTTTTGGCATTATCAATCATGGCTAAAGAGGTTTATTTGGTATTGTCAAAGTAAAAGTGCTGCCCTTGTTTTCCTCAGATTTAACCGATAGCTCGGCGTTCATTTTATCGGCAAATTCTTTGCAAAGCACTAGGCCGAGACCAGTCCCTTCTTCGTCCCTTTTATGTTTTTTGCTAGTAAATGTTTCAGCTTTAAAGATATTTTTAATTCGCTCTTTTTCAATGCCAACACCTGTATCCTGTACTTCAAGTATAGTACGTTCATTAAGTTTTTTGGCGTTAATGGTAACTTTACCCAAACTTGGAGTGTACCGAATTGCGTTTGAAAGCAGGTTGCGGACGATGAAGAGAAACATGTTAAGATCGGTGTAACCCCTTATGCTCTTTTCAATACTTACACTTAAATCTATGTTTTTTTGTTCTGAAATCATTTTAGCCACGTTAAGCTCCGATTGCACTTCATCAATAATACTAAACTCTTGAGGGTTGTACTCGATTGAGTCGTCCTGTGAGAGAGCCCAAAACAGAATGTTGTTAAGTAGGTTTATCTGCTCGGTAAGCGTAGTGCTAATGTATTTGGTCTTTTTACTCGTTAGGGTTTCGTCGCCCTCATTAACTAGGGTTTTAATGGCTATAAGCGGACTTTTTAAATCGTGTCCGATTATTGAGAAAAGCTTATCTTTTGTTTGATTTAGCCTGTAAAGTTTGTCTTGCGATGAGGATAAAAGGTTGTTAATTGCCGAAAGTTCTTCGTTTTGCTGATTTATTTGCTGGTTCTGTTCAGATAGCTTCGCATTTGCTTTGGCTAACTGCTTATACAGCAAAAAAACGACAATAAGCAAAGGGATAAGCACTGATACCAATATGATTAGATTCTGCTTTTTTTCTTTTTCCGATTGTACTAACAGATTCTGAATCTTTGTATCCTTTTGGTACGATTGTATTCTATGCTCAAGTTTCTGTATGTTAAAGTTGTTGTTGGCCTGATGTATAGAATTTTCATTGTCCGTATACCTAGTACTATCGGCAAGTTCTGTGTATTCCCATAGGTAGTTTGCTTCGTCCGTTTTGTTGTTTAACGACTTGGCTACTTGGGCAAGCGATTTTAAAGCCGAAAGCCTAACGGAAGCAGAAACATTTTTAAAGGCTGGAGAAACAAGCTGTTTGTAAAGTTCAATCGCCTTGCTGGTGTTTCCTGCACTATGGTATTTATTTGCAAAAGTCAAAACTGTTTGGGCAATATCTTCAGTTGCTAAAAATTGGTTGTTTTCATGTTTTTTGAAAATTTCTTCGGCTTCCTCAAGTTGGTTTAAGTTCAGCAATGCTCTGGCTTTATTGAGGTAAAGCTTGGCTTCAATATCGGGTTTATTGTCAATATACTTACTTGTTAAGGCATTATCAATTGCAACTAGGGCAAGTTCAGGGTTTTTGTTTAACCTTATGGATGATAGTAGAGCATTAACTTCGAGTTTAAGTGAGTCGTGCAAATAGTCAAGCGAAGCAACAAGATAGTAATCGGCCATTTCGTTTTGGTTGCTTTGGGCATAAACTTTCCCAAGCCAGAATAGGGATATCCCTAGGTTATTTGTGCTTTCTGCCAATGAGTCAACCGTAGCACTTTTGCTAAAAAAATCTTTTGCTCTGTTAAAGTTTTTTATGCTGTAGTAAAAGCTGCCAATACTTTTTAAACTTTCCGAAAGTTTGAGAATAGATTCTTCATCGCTATTTTCAGCCATGTTATCTAAAAAGTTGCTTAGCGATAGCGTATCGTGTCCCAGCTGATAGTGTGCAATACCAATGTTGTTTAAAATTTCCGATTTAAGATTATCGTCGCTTATTTTTTGTAGGTAAGGTAGGATGGGAGTTAGCGTTTTTAGCACCCCTTTATAGTTAAGCAGTGCTCTTTGCGTATTAGCGAGCATTAGGCTACTCTTGGCCAGAGTTTCAAAATTACCCGTTTGTTTTGCACGTTCGTTAACTTCTGTTGCAATTCGTAAAGCCTTACTGGGATTGTCTTTTAGAAGGCTTTCTGTGAGCGCATATAGCGAATCGATGTTTTGAAGATGATTGCTTAATCTGGGTTGAGCCAATGCAGTAGCGTTTTGGTTTGTTCCTAACCATATGTTAATAATGAAAATTAATGAAACTAAACCCTTAAGCCGCATATCTTAACCATTTTTAAAACAAACAAAAATAAGCATTAATCCTCACTCAATGGTAAAATAGGGGTAAACCCCTATTTATTTTCTTTGTGTTTGCCCTATTATTGCCCACCAATAATGTATCACTAAACAATACTAATTTATGAAGAGGTTTTACGCATTACTGCTATCAACACTAATGGCTTTTGCGGCATTAGGACAAAGTTATGTACAAATCGGATCGGGTGAGGTGTCAACATCATATCCCGTTTATGGCGCATGGTATTACACATGGCATTCGGCAATTTATCCTGCACAAGCTGAAATAGGAAGCAATAGTATTACACACATTGCTTTTAGCTGTAATAATGGATCCAAAACAGCAAGCAATCAAAAAATCTATTTGAAGCTAACCGATAATGAGGTATTCTCAAATGCAAACTATGAATTCCCAGAGGATAACGGTTATACACTTGTTTTTGAGGGCGATGTAACATTCGATGGTTGGACGCAGATAGATATAACCGATTTTGCCTACGATGGTACTAGCAATATTATTCTACACTGGGAAAGCCGTCATGGGAACTTCAATTATCAATATCCTAATTTTTACTCCACTACTTCATCAGTTAATAACAACAAAGGTGCTGGTTCCGATATGTCATTTCCTTCAACATCGGGTTACTTAAACCCGTATCCAAGTTCATTACCTAATATTCGTTTTTACTACGAGGCCGGATCGGCTCCCGAAACGCCTTCAAATGAGCTACCTGAAAATGGAGCACAAAAAGTAGATGTTAATGCTAATTTGCAGTTTACCCTCGGAACTAATACTACCTCCTATGATTTATACCTTAGCACTTCAGAAAGTTTAGTTACAAATTTCGATGAAAGTGCAGCCTTAATCACTGATGTTAATGTTTCGGAACCAGGCGATTTTACCTATACTCCTGATATCACGTTAGCACAGCAAACCGAATACTTTTGGCGGGTTGTTGCCAAAAATGAAACCGATCAAACAGCATCACCTGTTTTCTCGTTCGAAACGCAAAGGGTAATCGAATCTTTCCCTTACACACAAGGTTTCGAGGATGAGGAAATTTGGACAGAAGGATGGTATGGTGACCTGTCGCTTACCGATTGGTTTTACACTACAGTTCCCGTAAGCTGGAATAAATCAGGCGAAGGGAATGGATATACAGGAAACCATTCGGCTGTTTGCAATCCATCGGGTACAGGAGGTGAGTTTGTTCTGATGACACCTAGGGTGAACGTGCCTGCTAATCATTACATCTCGTTTTGGTGGCGAAACAATAGCCCAGTTGTTAGCGGTAAGATTGAGGGGCAAGATGTAACATTTACCGAAATATCCACTGATGGTGGCGATTCATGGACAGAGCTAGGAGCTCTTTCGCCAGCACAACCAACCGATTGGGCATGGGTTTACTACGATCTTTCAGCCTATGCTGGAGATAACGTGTATATTCGCTGGCGATATGCTCGCGAAACCGAACAAAGCGGAGTTCCTATGTTTATTGATGATGTGCTAATTGATGAGATATCGGGATTGCCAGAAATTTCACTTAGCGAATCTTCTATCTCTTTTCCTGAGCTAGCCATTGGCGGTTCAATGAATATGGCTGTAACCATATCAAACATCGGAACTTCAAATTTATCCATTACCAGCGCTAGTGTTGATGAACCATTTTATTGTAACGTTTCAGTTGCAATTGCCCCAGGTCAAAGCGAGGAGGTGGTTGTAAGCTTTGAGCCTAATGCTATCGATTCGTATTCGTCAACACTTACGTTTAATGTGGATGGCGATTTCACAGGCGACAACACTTTGAACTTAAGTGGTAGCTCAATTGGGTTAGCATCATCTTTCTATCAGGGATTCGATGCTTCAACGAGCATGCCTACAGGGTGGAATGCCATAAATAGCCCTACGCACGCATTTACAAAAGCCGAAGTAAAGGCCGATCAGTATGGTTCTTACTCGGCACCCAATGCTGTTAAATTTACTGTATTTACTGAGCACAACTTCCCTGTAACTCTTGTTACGCCTGGCGTTGATGGGTTTGACCAAAATACGCTTACATTTTACGCCAAAAAGGGCGATGCGCTATACGATGTATCCTTGCTAGTAGGCTTAATGGATAATCCATACGATGCAAATTCGTTTGAGGAAATTCAAACTATTGAAATAACTGACGAGCACCAGGAGTTCCAAATTTCATTCCCAGCAGAAAATACTAAGCCTTACATTGCCTTTAGGCATAGCGAGAATACCGAAGAAAATTCAGT
>CAZGQZ010000169.1:4900-5960 GCA_964527985.1 uncultured Rikenellaceae bacterium
ACAACCTATACCATTTCACAGCAAGACCTTGATTTTTCTACAACTTACAATTGGCAAATTGTTCCGTTTAACGAAAACGGCGATGCAGTAGAGTGCCCAGTTTGGTCGTTTACCACTATGGATGACCCAACAGTAACATCTTTGCCATTCTTCGAGAACTTTGATAACTTGGTTAACGAGTCGGGATTCACATACCCATTGGGATGGTCAATTGAAAATGTAGCCCAAGATAACTTAAGTTGGGATGTTCTTAGTAATTCTGAGTATTCTCCAAATAATGCATACTCTGCACCAAATGCAATGCACATTGCTTTTCATCCCTATAACGCAAAGGACGATTACTTGTTTACTCCACCAATTGAGCTAGAAGCGTCTAAAACCTATTCCGTTAGCTTTATGCTTCAAACCCTTGAGGATGGTGTTACCGGACTGGTTTACACAGAAAAGATAAAAGCTTTGGTTGGAAGTCAGAATACTTCCGATGCAATGAGTATTGAGGTTGTTGATACCCAAATTAACGAGTTGGGCTGGGTTGAGGTTTCCGGAACCTTTAACGTACCCGAGGATGCCAGCTACTTTGTTGCTTTCCATGGTTACAGCGACCCCGATCAGTATTTGTTGATAATTGATGATGTAAAGGTTGATGTTTATACCGGTACCCATAGCGAAACAACCTCTCTTGTTGATTTTAGTATCTATCCTAACCCAGCTAATTCATTTGCCAAGATTATACTTTCGGATGATATGCAATCTCCATGCTCGGTTAAAGTGTATAGCGTTACTGGCCAGCTAATGCATAGTTCGGTTTATAGCAGAAACGAAATAGTGTTGAATACTGCGAAATATGCAAAAGGAGTATATGTTGTTGCAGTCGATACGCCTAAAGGATCGGCAATGAAAAAGCTAATAGTTAAATAGCACTTAAGGTAGTTTTTCGAACGGCAATTAGGTTTAGTTGTGGTTTTTTGTGGAAAGAGCGAGGGTTTTACTCTCGCTCTTTTTCTGATTTTTTGCTCATTGCATGCTGCTAAGCTGAAATTTGTTGAGGTTAAACTGCTAC
>CAZGQZ010000170.1:0-5949 GCA_964527985.1 uncultured Rikenellaceae bacterium
GCAACGGCTATAATAGAATGATTTGATAAGAGTTCCTGTTTAAAGGTTTCAAACCTACTTCCAATTAAGGTATCAACATCGGTCAGTACTAAAAGATTTTCCTCGTTAAATCCAAGATCCTTAGTCCTGATAAACCTTTGCTGCTGACTAACTACAATAGTGGCTGTAATCATAATTAATGAAATTGCAAACTGAAACACCACCAGAAATTTACGCAATCCAACTTTACTGCTTCCTTTGCTAATAGTGGATCTTAAAATTGAGATTGGAGAAAAGCTGGAAAGGTAGAAAGCAGGGTAACTTCCGGATACAATTCCAACAACTAATGAAATGCACAAAACCCCAAATATTATGGAAGGTTTCAGGAGCTCGTAGACTGAAATATTTTTATCGGCTACGCTGTTGAACCAGGGCAAAACTGCAAATGAAAATACATATGCAATTGTGCCTGCAATAAGAGCAATAAAAACTGCTTCACTAATATTTTGAAAAACAATATGATACTTGCTTGCGCCCACAACCTTTCTTATGCCTACATCTTTTGCCTTTTTTGCCGAGCGGGCTGTTGCCATGTTCATATAGTTAATACATGCTATAATTAAAATGAATATGGCAACAAACGAGAATATAAAAACGTTCGATCGGTTTCCCGTTGGAAAGTCGGCTTGAATACCCTGAATTTTAGGAAAATGTGTTTGGGCTAAAGGTTGAAAAATTGGAATAAACGTTCCGTTTATTATATCGCCAACAGGCTTTAGATACTTATCGTTAAAAAAATCAAAGTTATTAATAACCTGTGTTGGATCTGCACTTGGGCTGAACAATACATAGCTGTATGAATTAACGTTCCAGAAGGAACCAGAGCTTCTGTCGTTAAACTGATCTTCGCCTATTTGTTGGCGAATTGTTGTTGTAGATACGAGTGCATTAAATTTTAAATGAGAAGATCGAGGCAAATCCTCAATCACTGCTGTAACAACAAATGGTTCGTTTTCTTTCCCTGTTAATACTTTACCAATAGGATTTTCAGCACCAAAAAGCTGATTAGATAAAGTTTGGGTAAGTACAATAGAGTATGGCTTTGCTAGGGGATTCGTCTCACCCACAACTATTTTAAAATCGAAAACATCAAAGGTTGTTGAATCGGCAAAAAATACATCTTGCTCGTTAAAATCTTTTCCGTTTAGCCTAAAAAAGAAATTATCCAAAGGGATAAATCTAACATAGCTCTCTATAAACGGATACTCGTCGGCAAGCGTTGGTGCGAGTGGTGCGGCAGAAAGTGCAAATAAATCTTGCTTGTTGTTTACATGAAAATTTGAAATAACCCGATAAATATGCTCATGCCTTGAATGGTGCTTATCGTATGCAAGCTCTTCCTTTACAAAAAGGATAACCATTATAGTTGAAACTATTCCAACAGAAAGACCTAATATGTTAACAAAAGAGAAAAACCTATTACGCAATAGGTTTCTGAAGGCAATTTTCAGATAATTCACAAGCATATCAAATCAATTTAAATAACAACTAATGAAAAGACGATTACGAATAGCGAATTGTTACACCTTCTATCACAAAAATTAATTCAAAAAAAAATGTCGCATAAGCGACATTTTAAAATGGGTTATATTAATAGCCTATTCAAAGAGAAAATCTAGGTCATCGCCAGGTTGATATTCCTTAGGTGGTAAACCATGCTTAAAAACCCGAGCAGGTTTGGATCCTAAAAGAGAAATATCCCCGTCATTAACAAGAATCATTGACCCCTCACGTAAGCCTACCACGTAAGAGAATGGATCCATTGTAATAAACTCTTCAATTCGTTGCTCTCGAGTTTCACCAGCATGCCCATCGGGATTTGCATCGAGATAATGAGGGTTAATTTGAAAGCGAACAAGGTTGAATGCGCTAAAGTTGTCGGGCTCAACAATAGGCATATCGTTGGTAGTGCAAATAGTGGGGCATGCAACGTTTGCTCCAGCACTCCAGCCAACGTATGGCATTCCGTCGAGTACTTTATACCTTAGCGTTTCAATAATATCGAGTTGCTGAATCATTTTTAGCAACCTAAACGTATTACCGCCGCCTACAACAACCGCTTCGGCTTCGCGAATTGCCTTTTTTGGTTCTTTACAACGATGCAACGATTCCACTTCAACGCCCATTTCGCTAAACCTCTTCTGAACCTTTTTTTCGTAATCATCAAACGAAAACGTAACAGCTGCATAGGGCAAAAAAAGAACCTTTTTAACTCCCTTTAAAAATTGCTCTATCTGTTCCTTGGGGTGCTGCAGGTATTCCTCACCTGCATTCGTAGAGTTTGAAATGAGCAGTAGTTTCATATTGTTAGCTTAATTTTATTGTGTAATTGCTTTCGCTATCTATCAATGCTATCTACAAAGATATTCCTTTAGAACTAATGAGATTTGTGATAATTGTATTTTTTGACCAACACCCCTTAATCATCAACAAATGCTATAAAAACATATATGACAAATGAGGTTAGGCGTTAGTCCCCTCAGATGCAAGAAATGCTACCTCTATTTCTTCTTCAACTGAATTCAAGAAATTTTCAATAGTACCCTGAAGAATTTCACGTTGTGATGCTTCGTCTTTATCAATTAGCAACTGAATTGTCTTATCGATTAGGATAACCAAAGACTTAAAGCTTCGGTTATTTTGGCAAGTATTAGCAGCTAACACAAAATGCTTGGATATGCTTTGCATACTAATATTGCTTAAAGCTTGGGTCGTATCCGTATAAAGTATGGCTTGGCCATTAGAAACAACCCAAACGGCTACACTATTTTTTGTAATAAAAAAGGCATTATCGTTAAAACTAATTACTCCAATTGATACCTCTTTGTCATATACTTGAGAACTATTAACTAATGTTTTAATTGAATCATTTATAATAAACTCAAACGAAGCACTGTTAACATCTAGCCCCTTTTGTAGTTTTTGCTCTAACGACCTGTTTACTTGATATCCAGCGTAATGAATTGGCAATTCTTTTGATGCTAGCACAACCAAAGCACTTGTTTTTGATTGATTCGTTTCAATAAGGCTGATGCTTTTTAACGATTTGTTCGAACCTGGCCACAAAACAATATAACGACCCATTGGCTTAACGGTCAATTCATGAGCCATTGTGTTTAAATCGGTGAGATTAGATTGGGCTGAAGAAGTGAGCCGTTGTAATAAATTTTTTCGTTTTATATTTACTCTAATAATAATAACCCCAAGCGATATGAAGAAAAAAGTTAGAAGTGATAATGCCAATAAAAAATATCGATGCTGCTCTACTCTTCCTGAAAGATAAGTAAGTTCGCTTCGCTGCTTGTCGGCTTCATACTTCAACTCTAACTCCTCAACCTTTTGCTTTCCATCAATACTATTTAGCGAATCCTTAACCATTGAGTATAGCTTGTAGAACGAAAGTGCGCTTTGCGGTTGACCTGTTAATTCGTTCACCTCGCTTAAATGATAGTAAATCTCCTTCAATACCTCCTGCTGATTGAGTTCTTCGGCAATGTTTTTTGCCGTTAATAAGTACTCATTTGATTTATTGTAATTCTTTAACTTTAAGTATGCATAACCAACATTTTTAAGGGTATATGACAACCTCGACCTGCTACCAATGCTCTCAAACACTTCCTTTGCCTCTAAGTGATACGATAGGGCAGTTTCATAATCATTGCTCTTAGCTAAAAGTGATCCTATGTTATCATTTAGTATTGCAACGCCCGATTGAATGTTTAAGGAGTCGTATATATGGGCTGCTTCGTGGTACTTTTTTAAAGCCAAGGGGTGATTGTTCAGCTCAACATACGATGCTGCCATATTATTTGCTGCTCCTGCCATAGCAAACGCATTACCAATGTTTTTGCTAACATCGTAGTGTATGGTAAAGTAGTCTATTGCCTTTTGGTAATCGGATTGATAGAAAAATATTTGCCCAATGTTGTTCGATGCCATGCCAATTCCAGCTCTATAGCCAATTTTCTCAAAATCGGTTAATGCTTTTATCAGGTACTCAAGTGCCTTTGGGTACTGTCCCCATGTTTTATATAATACGCCAATGCTATTATTCACATGACCAATTCCCTTTGTATCGTTATGCACCATGTAAACCGAAAGGGCATTCTGATACTCCAATAAGGCCTTACTAAACTCGCCTTGATTAAAGTAAACGGTAGCAATATGATGATGAATATCGGCTACTTGTTCCCAATTGTTTTGCTTATTGGAAATTTCAAGGGCTTTATCAAAATAATGGATGCTTTTTTGGTATGCACTATCGTAATATGCTTGTGCTAAGTTGTAAAAAGCACTGAAGCGAGTTGTATCGTGCTTGGCAGAGCGTATTGCTAACTTTAGGCTATCGATATGGGGGTTTGATATTGCAGAAAAGTTGATTAGCAACAGCATAAAAAACCCAAAAACCCTTTTTTGCATTGTTAAATTTTTATTTACAAAAGTACAAATATATAGATGCAAAATAAAAAAAGGGCACGAGAAACTCGTGCCCTAACCGTCTAACTATTTGCTCTATTCTAGCTAAAATCAATAATTATTAATCCAATTGAGAATGGGTAAATTTCGGGTCCTTTTCCTGCTTCAAACATTGGCGTTGGGTAGTAGTTTGCAAAAAAGTTCAGTCCTCGGTAACCCACTCGGGCTGTTAACCCATATCGAAAAGGAGATATGTTGAAGTCGTTTTTAACTTTATCCTTTCCTTTGTTGGCGCCATCGAAAACAATTTTGGTATGCGATCCTATTTTTGCTCCTCCAATTACTCCTGCTGAGAAAAAGATCCTGTGCTTGTCGTCGAATGTTGGAATTTGGAATTCGAGCAAAAGGGGCACTGTAATATAGCTTGTAGATAGCTTTGATTTTGTTACGTTCTTGTCGGGATCGAGCTCGTAGCTGTCATCTTCAACCGTAATTCCATCAACCAGTTTTAGGGTAATTGGGTTTCTAAAATGATAATCGTTAAACTCTAATCCTAAACCCGTTACTAAGCCCACCTTATCGGTACCAAAACCTAAGCTATACTGCATAAAATTCAGGTTAATATTCCATGAACGGCCTTGGCGTAGCTCAAGAAATTTCAGCTCATCAGTCATATTTATCGAATAGTCGGGAGTCATAAAACCATTAAATCCCCATTCAAAGCCGGCCCAATGACCCTTAAATCTTGGTCGACGAACATAGGTAAAGTCCTCATCTTCATTCACAGAAAATTTTGAATTAGTTTCGGGAATTTCAATGGATGTAGAGCCATCCTTTTCGATTACAACAATTCTTTTCTTACCAAAGCGAATGGTTGTTGTATCAATCTTATCTTCTGCAAAATTCTCATCCATAACAACTTGGGTTGAATCAGAATCAGCATCAATTTTGCTTATATCCGAAATAGTTGTGCTATCGGTTTGCTCTGTAGCGTCATCGTGAACTTTTAGGTTTTCAACATTTTCATCCTGAGCAAAGGCTGAAACAACCAGAAAAAGTGCTGCAAATAAAAGGCTAAATAGTGTTTTCATCGTGATGTAGTTTACTTAAAGTTATACTCAAAGTTTTATTATACAAATATTTTGTTTATACACACATGTGCATGAATACAAATTTCTTTTGCTGTATTCGTAAGTATGACGAAGATGTGGTTAGAAAAGTTACAGGTTGTTTTGCTACTTTTTTCTGTTAACAGGAACAGATAATGCAAAAAGGTTGGTTTCAAACTCTATTCGTTTGAACTTTCCATCATCATCTTTTTGGGCTTGCAAGCTAAGGTTTTTGCCAGTGGTGCTAGCAAGCTTACTAAATCCCATTTGGGCAATTTCAAACAAACCAATTGTTCGACTTGAGCCTTCAGCATCAGGGTTTTTTTGTTGTAAATAATTATCAATAATAGGCATTTGAAATGCTAGAAGTTCTTTACTCACATTG
>CAZGQZ010000171.1:0-5923 GCA_964527985.1 uncultured Rikenellaceae bacterium
GACTATGGCAAGGGAACCATAATGATGATGGGCGATAAAGCCGTTCTCGATGTTCCCACCATTTCAAGTGGTTCAATATCTCTTAACTACGCACTAGGTGTAGGCGGCTTTCCGCGCGGTAGGGTAATTGAAATATACGGTCCCGAATCGTCAGGAAAAACAACGCTCGCAATACATGCAATTGCCGAAGCCCAAAAAAGTGGCGGTATTGCCGCCATTATTGATGCAGAACATGCATTCGACAGAACCTATGCAGAAAAACTTGGGGTTGATGTTGAAACGCTTTTAATCTCTCAGCCCGATAACGGCGAGCAAGCCCTTGAAGTAGCCGATCATCTTATCCGCTCGGGAGCTATTGATATTGTGGTTATTGATTCTGTAGCGGCGCTTACCCCCAAAGCAGAAATTGAAGGTGAAATGGGCGACAACAAGCTAGGGTTACAGGCTAGGCTTATGTCGCAAGCGCTCCGAAAGCTTACGGCAAACATAGCACGAACAAACACCTGCTGCATTTTTATAAACCAGCTGCGCGAGAAAATTGGAGTAATGTTCGGCAATCCCGAAACAACAACGGGTGGAAATGCCCTAAAATTTTACTCATCTGTTAGGGTTGACATCAGAAGGATTGCTCAGCTTAAAGATGGCGACGAATCAACTGGTAACCGAGTTCGTGTTAAAATTGTGAAAAACAAAATTGCCCCCCCCTTCCGTAAAGCAGAGTTCGACATAATTTTTGGCGAAGGTATTTCGCGTACAGGTGAGATTATCGACCTTGGTGTTGATCACAACATTATTAAGAAGAGCGGCTCGTGGTTTAGCTATGGCGAAACAAAACTTGGCCAAGGTCGAGAAGCAGTTAGAGCACTTTTACTCGATAACCCCGAGCTTAGCGATGAGCTAGAAGCGAAAATTGTTGAAGCAATAGCACAAAAATAAAGCTCCAGCACACGTAACAAAAGGCACAGCAATTTTTGCTGTGCCTTTTTTATGGCATAGATTATGATTTAAACCGCGACAAAACAATTATGATGAAAAAGAAGATTGTACTTATAGCTTTCCTCGCTATCCCAATGCTTTCGAACTGCCAAAGCATAGGCAACAGAGCCCCAAAATGGATTAAGAAAACACCAGAATCGAGTAGCAAAATATTTGCCGTAGGCAAAGCCTCATCAGCAAGTGCCGATATTGCCTATCGCAAAGCAATGCTCGATGCCAATAAAAACTTGGCTAAACAAGTTGAACCAGTTGTAACCACAAAAACCACAAAAATTATTTCAGCAGTAGAAAACGGAATGGTAGTTAAGCAAAAGGTTGATGTTATTCGTAAAAAGGTATCGGCTACCCTTTCTGGAGTTTCAGAGATTGATAAATATCAAACTCAAGCTGGCAACGAGTTCACCGTTTTTGTACTGGTGAGCATGCCAAAAAAAGCAATAAGCCGGTCAATTGCATACAGCATAGAGGAAGATAGCGCCTTACTCAATAAAGTTGGCGCTACCAAAAGCTATAACGATTTGCTAAAGGAAGCAAATATGCAATAATTACATCTAGGATAGCTTGGCAATAATCTCTTTAACCTTAGCCACCTTTTGCTCAAGAAGCTCTGTGCTTTTTGCCTCGGCAATAAACCTAAGGTAGGGCTCGGTATTCGATGGGCGAATATTGAACCACCAGTCGGGGAACTCAACCCTATAGCCATCAAAATCGAACGAAGCAGTTGGCTCTTCGCTTGTGGTAAAGTAATCTCGAACAGCATCCATAGCCTCTTTTTTTCGCTCAATTTTAAAGTTTATTTCACCTGAGTTTGCATAGGTTTCAATTCGGGCAATTGCCTGCGAAAGGGTAATGCCTTGCTTTTTAAACTTAGAAATTACATTCAGAATTAGCAAACAGGCCATTAAGCCCGAATCGGAATAGTAAAAATCTTTAAAATAGTAATGTCCTGCAAGCTCTCCGCCGTAAACTCCGCCTATTTCTCGTAGCTTATATGCCGCAAAGGCTCTACCTACACGCCAAGTACGCATCTCACCTCCCATTGGTTTAAGGTATTCGCCCACAGCCTTTGACGTACGAATATCCTGAAGAACGAGTCCCTTCTCTCCTCTTTCCTCAAGGAAATAGTGTCCCAAAATTGCAATCATTAAATCGGGAGAAATAAATCTTCCGTTCTCATCAACAAACATTACCCTATCGGCATCGCCATCGAAAATAATTCCAATATCGCATTTTTCGCTTTTAACCAAGTTCTGTAAATCGACTACATTCTCAGGCACTAACGGATTAGCCTCGTGATTTGGGAAGGTTCCGTCAAGTTCATCGTAAATGTAAACTGGCTCATTCCCAAGTAAATCTTTAATAAGAAGAGCTGCCATTCCGTTTGAGCAATCAATTCCAATGCGCATGTGGCTGTAATCCTGCACATATTGCTTCAAGAATTTTACGTACTCATCGCGAACCTGCATCTGCTTAATCTCTCCCTGCTTATCGGCAATTACTATTTTAGTATTGGCTTTAATTTTTGCCTCAATATCGCTCAGCCCAGTATCGTACCCAACAGGTAGAGCATTCTCGCGCGATACTTTAAGGCCATTGTACTCTCGGGCATTATGGGAGGCTGTAATCTGAACCGATGCATTGAATCCATATTTTGCCGTTGAATAGTAAACCATAGGTGTTGTTGCTAGGCCAACATCATACACATCGGCTCCTGCATCGGTTATCCCCTTAGCCAAATACTCAAAAATCTCATCTGACGAAACTCTGGCATCACGACCAACTAGCACTTTATCAGCATTTAGCTGTTCAACTAAAAAGTAACCAATTTTATATGCATCATCCTTATTGAAGTCCTTATTGTAAATACCCCTAATGTCGTACGCATGAAATGCTCCCATATCTGTAAACTTTAAAATTAAGCCTGTAAAGGTAATTCTTTTGGAAAATTTTGACAAGTAAAATAAGCCAAACAAAACAAAGAATAGAATCAAATGTTTAGCATTTTATCTTCAGCCTCAAATTGCTATACATCAATTTGGTATGTCGCATAACAGTGTTTTGTAACACTTTTTTGTTTATTGTTTATGCTTTGCAACATGTTTTTGGCTTATATTTGTTGCGATAAAATTTGGGACTGGCTTTACTGAATAATAAAAACACAAACATGATTAAGAAAGTATTAATAGCAAACAGGGGTGAAATTGCCGTAAGAATAATCCGATCGTGCAGAGAGTTAGGCATTAAAACAGTGGCGGTATATTCCGATGCCGATCGTAATGCAATGCATGTTAGATATGCAAGCGAAGCCTACCACATTGGACCTTCGCCTTCGCGCGAGAGCTACCTGAATGCTGATACGATTATTGATGTTGCGCTAAAATCAAATGCTGATGCTATTCACCCTGGCTACGGATTTCTATCGGAAAATGCCGAATTTGCTCAGAAATGTAGAGATGCTGGTATAATATTCATTGGTCCATCATCCGATGCCATAATTCGCATGGGCGATAAAATAACTGCGCGTCAAACAATGATTGAGGCAGGAGTGCCTGTTGTCCCAGGAACTCAAGAAAAGATTACCGATGATGAATCTGCTCGAAAAATTTTAGATGAAATTGGCTTGCCTATAATGATTAAGGCTTCGGCAGGAGGAGGAGGAAAAGGGATGCGCCTTGTTAGAAAAGAGGAAGAGCTGTTACGCGCCATAAAACTGGCTCAATCGGAAGCTCTAACATCGTTTGGCAACGATACGGTTTACATTGAGAAATACATTGAATCGCCCCATCATATTGAATTTCAAATACTGGCCGACACACACGGCAACACAGTTCACCTTTTTGAACGTGAATGCTCAGTGCAACGGAGGCATCAAAAAGTAATTGAGGAAACTCCTTCGCCCTTCCTTACTCCGGAACTACGAGCAGAAATGGGCAATGCTGCTATTGCTGCGGCAAAGGCAGTAAACTATTTTGGTGCCGGCACCATTGAATTTTTAGTTGATGGCAACAGAAATTTTTACTTTCTGGAAATGAATACCCGCCTACAAGTTGAACACCCAATAACGGAAAGAACAACTGGGATAGACATAGTAAAGGAGCAGCTTAAAATTGCCTCTGGAGATACTCTTTCGTTTAAACAGAGCGATATTCAACAACACGGTCATGCTATCGAGTGCAGAATTTCAGCGGAAGATCCGTTTAATAACTTCACCCCAAACCCTGGTATAGTAAGACACATTAGTGAGCCCAACGGACTTGGAGTAAGAACCGATGGGTATGTTTACGAGGGGTATGAAATCCCCATGCACTACGACCCAATGATTAGCAAGGTTATTACCTGGGGAAGAAACAGGAAAGAAGCAATAGACAGGATGCGAAGAGCACTATACGAATACAAGATTACAGGTGTTAAAACATCAACAAAATTCCTCGAACGCATTATGCGAAACACCGATTTTGCCGCTGGACAATACGACACTCACTTTATTGACAAACACAAAGATGAGCTGTTGGCTCCATGCGATGACGACAACTCAATTAGTGCTGACATGGCAATTATTGCTGCATATTTCGACTACATTAAAAAATTTGAAAAAGCGGCAATGGGCGATTTTGCCCTATCGGGCAATGGCGATAAGTACAAGTGGAAGGATTATGGACTAATGAAAGCACTTCAAAGAATTTAAACTATGGCAGTTGATATAAGAATTGGCAGCAGAGATGCCAAAGTAAAACTTTTAGAAACGGATGGTACAAAAGCAACTATTGAGGTTGACGGGAATGCTTATTCCGTTGACCTAGTTATGGTTGAAGAAGGGGTTTACTCAATTTTGCACGAAGGTAAATCCTACAACATTGAGCTAATCCCTGGGAATGGTCCAAAAAACTACTTTGTAAATACATACAGCGCATCGCACGAAATTGAAATAATCGATGCCCAAAGTCGATACCAAAAGAGCCGAAATAGCAGTAGCATTGGCGACTCCGACAGGCTAATAAGCGCACCAATGCCAGGAAAAGTGGTTCGCATACCTGTTAAAAAAGGGCAAAACGTATCGAAAGGCGATACGCTTATTGTCATATCGGCTATGAAAATGGAAAACGACTACCAATCGCCAATTGATGGAGTCGTTAAAAGCATTCTGGTTTCCGAAGGCGATTCGGTAACCAACAATCAGCCGCTAATTGAAATTGAGTAGTTTTATTACTCAACACTGTTCACTCTAAGTTTAAAAACCTATTTCTCCGCATTACGGAGCGGCTCCCACTTAAAACATAAAACAAATGTATACACTCGAAGAAAAATACAAACTATTTGAGCAAAAACAGAAAGAAGCAATTGCTGGATCGGGTAAAGAAAAAATTGATAAACAACACGATGCAGGAAAGAAAACTGCACGTGAAAGAATTGCCGATCTTCTAGACCCTAACACATTCAACGAAATTGATCAACTTGTTGTACATCGCTCAACCGATTTTGGCTTGGATAAGAACCGAATTCCTGGTGATGGTGTAATCACTGGCTACGGTAAAATTGATGGACAAATAGCATACGTTTATGCATATGATTTTACGGTACTTGGAGGTACTCTTAGCCGGGCAAATGCCAATAAAATTATCAAGCTACAACAGATGGCACTAAAAACTGGTGCACCAATAATTGGACTAAACGACTCGGGTGGGGCTCGCATTCAAGAGGGTGTTCAAAGCCTTGCTGGATATGCAGAAATATTCTACAATAATGTTCGAAGTTCAGGTGTAATACCCCAAATAACCTGCATAATGGGGCCTTGCGCAGGTGGAGCAGTATACTCACCTGCGCTTAACGACTTTATTATAATGGTTAAAGATACCAGCTACATGTTTGTTACTGGCCCCGATGTGATTAAGGCTGTTACCCACGAAGAAGTATCAAAAGAAGAACTTGG
>CAZGQZ010000172.1:0-4049 GCA_964527985.1 uncultured Rikenellaceae bacterium
GCTTGCCCAATAATATCGCAGCTTTCGTTTAGTAATACGGGGAGTGCCAGTTTTTGTATTGGCGATGGGACTTCGAATCCCTTTTCTTTAATGGTTCTTAGCGTTTCGTCGCTAAGGCCAAATTGCATAAATTCCGAATTTGTACTCATTTAACTTTTAATGTGTGCGAACAATTGAACCCCGCCAAAGCACATTCCATATTTCTAGTTTTATGCAACTATAAAAAGCACCAAGGTTGGCCTATTTAGACCAATGGTCTTGGAACAAATGTTACCCCCTTTGGGCATACTCTAACCGCATCGTCATAGGTGAATGAAAAACTGGGGACTTCTGATCTTTACTTAATCCTTAACAAGGTGCTTATAGCTTTCCCAGCTATTTAGCACGTTGATGGCTTTCTGAAGGGCCTTGTTGTTCTGATTAACAATTTGAAAATAGTAATTAGTTGAAAATTGGTTGAGCGCAATAAGCGCTTTTATTTGTTTGCGAATTTCTTCTTTTGATGTATCGAAACCTTTAGGATCTGGTTCTACACCTTGTTTCTCGGCAAAGGTAAGCAATTCGTCGATAATATTTTGATCTACAGTGAAATTCTTATCAAATTTTTCGAATGTGCTGTAGTTTCGCTTAAGGTTATTCCGGTTCTTGTCAATGTATGTATGGATAAACTGGTTGATAACTCCTTTACGGATGAGCTTTCCGTAGTAGTCGGAATAGTAGCTAGTGTCAACTGGGATGAATATGTCGGGCATAATACCGCCACCGCCATAAACCGATTTGCCTATGTTTAGGGTATTATACTTTAGCGAATCGGGTATGCTTATGCTATCGGCATGAAAGTATTCGCCGTTAGTGTATCGTTGCGAAAGCTCACTGTAGTAGCTGTCAAATTCGTTTGGGTTATAGGGTTTTTGAATTACCCTCCCGGTTGGCGTGTGGTATCGTGCTACGGTAAGCCTTATCATTGAACCATCGGGGAGTGGAAGCTGATTTTGAACTAGTCCTTTCCCAAATGATCGGCGGCCAATGATTATCCCTCGGTCCCAATCTTGTATTGCACCTGCCACAATTTCGCTAGCTGAAGCTGATCCTTCATCAATAAGTACAACGATGCGACCATTTAGAATTTTACCGTTGTTTGTGGCAACGAAATCGGTTTTGGGCGAGTTTCTGCCTTCGGTGTAAACAATTAGCTGTCCTTTGTTTAAAAAGTGATCGGCCAGCGCAACCGATGCGTTTAAGTAGCCGCCACCGTTTCCGCGAAGATCTAGAATAAGATCTTCCATTTTCTCTTTGTTGAGCTTTTCGAGCGCTTCGAGAAATTCATCTTCGGTAGTAAGGGCAAAGCGGTTAAGTTTGATGTATCCAATCCTATCATCAATCATGTATGATGCGTCGAGGCTGTAAATAGGAATCTTATCGCGGATTATATTAAACTCAAGAGGATTGGCTATGTTTTTCCGGAGTATTTGCACGGTTACTAGTGTACCTTTATCGCCTCGCAGCATTTTAAACACATCGCTGTTTTTAAGCCCAATTCCAGCAACATTCTCACCATCAATTTCAATAATTCTGTCTCCAGCCATTATGCCAACCCGTTCTGATGGTCCACCTGGAATTGGATTTACCACCATTAGAGTATCGTTAAGTATGTTAAACTCAACGCCAATTCCCTCAAAGTTTCCCTCAAGCGGCTCGTTCATGGCTTTAACATCCTCTTTGGTAATGTAAACTGAGTGAGGATCGAGGTTTTTGAGAATTTCAATGATTGCCTCATCAACCAAATCATCAGAGCTAATGGTATCAACATAGTCGGTTGATACGTACTGTAAAAATCGGATTAGCTTGTATATGCTTAAGTTCGATGAGTTTTGGCTGTAACCATTAGTGTTTGTAAATGCTATAGTGATAACAAACGCTAATGCAATGACTGAAAGGAATCGTTTTATCATGAAATTCTTTTTACTCAAGTTAAAGTAGTTATAACGTATGTTGTACTAAAATGTTTTACAATTATTCCCACTCGATGGTTGCCGGAGGTTTAGAGCTAATGTCGTAAACTACTCTGTTTATCCCTTTAACTCGGTTTATGATGTCGTTCGAAACTTTTGCCATAAATTCGTAGGGTAGCGGGTACCAATCGGCAGTCATACCATCGGTTGAAGTAACGGCTCTGAGGGCAACAACAAACTCGTAAGTGCGTTCATCACCCATAACACCAACTGTTTGCACAGGGAGAAGCATGGCTCCGGCTTGCCAAATTTTGTTGTAAAGGTCGTTCTGTTTTAATCCGTTAATATAAATACTATCGGCTTCTTGTAACAGCTTAACCTTTTCTTCAGTAACCTCACCCAGAATTCTAATTCCAAGCCCTGGACCTGGGAAAGGATGACGACCAAGGATGTTAATTGGCAGCCCAAGCTCGTTGCCAACGCGCCTTACCTCATCCTTAAAAAGAAGACGAAGGGGTTCAACAACTTTGAGATTCATTTTTTCGGGTAAGCCACCCACATTATGGTGAGATTTAATAGTGGCCGAGGGGCCGTTTACCGAAATCGATTCGATAACATCGGGGTATATGGTTCCTTGTGCAAGCCATTTAACATTCTGAATTTTGTGAGCTTCTTCATCAAAAACTTCAATAAAATTTTTGCCAATGCTTTTGCGCTTTTTCTCAGGGTCGGCTATTCCTTTAAGGTCTGAGTAAAACTTCTGTTTTGCATCTACACCAATTACGTTTAAACCTAACGATTTGTATGAGGTGAGCACCTCTTCAAATTCATTTTTACGGAGTAATCCATTATCAACAAAAATACATGTTAGGTTTTTGCCAATTGCCTTATGAAGAAGAAGGGCTGCAACGGAGCTGTCAACGCCACCTGATAAGCCAAGTACAACCTTATCGTTACCAAGTTTGCTTTTCAGCATATCAATTGTTTCGTTTACAAATGATGCTGGTGTCCAGTCTTGCTTGCACGCGCAAACATCAACAACAAAGTTGCGAAGCATTGATAAACCCTCAGTTGTATGGTATACCTCAGGGTGAAACTGAATGCCAAAGGTGTTCTCATTCTCAACTTCGAATGCGCCAACCTCAACGTCCTCAGTTCCTGCAATAATTTTAAAGTTGGAAGGGATGTTCATTATGGTATCGCCATGCGACATCCAAACTTGCGTTTTTGGCGTAATCCCTTTAAATAGTATTGAGTTTACATCGTTAACGGTTAGCATTGCTCGTCCATACTCCCTTATTTTCGATGGCATTACCTTGCCGCCATGGGTTTGGGCAAGGAGTTGAGCTCCAAAGCATACTCCAAGAAGCGGAAGTTTTCCCTTTATTGCAGTTAAATCTGGCTTTGGTGCTTCAGGATCGTGAACTGAGAATGGACTTCCTGAAAGGATAACTCCTTTTACCGTTTCGTCAATTGCGGGGTAGTGGTTGTATGGGTGAATTTCGCAGTAAACGTTTAGCTCTCTAATTCTTCTGGCAATTAGCTGCGTATACTGCGAGCCAAAGTCGAGGATTAAGATTTTATTATGCATGGGAGTTTTGGATAATTGGTTGCGCAAAGTTAAAAAAAATGGCTAAGGGATTGGCAGCATAGGCCGATTTATAGGGAAAAAACTTCACCCTCATTGGCAGCGTAGGTTTCAGGAAAAATTTCCTTTGCTTCGTTTAGCAAAGGGGTAATATCTTTGTAGCGTGAGGAGAAATGTCCAATAACTAGTTTTTTTGCATTGGCTAACCTTGCTATTTTTGCCGCCTGATGGGCTGTAGAGTGTCCTGTTGTTTTGGCCATTTTTTCGAGATTTTGGTCGAATGTTGCCTCGTGGTATAGTAAATCTACATCAACTATATAGCCCGACAATGCCTCAAAATATCGTGTGTCGCTACAGTAGGCATAGGAGCGAGGTTGGCTCGAAACGTAGGTTAGCTCATTATTTGGAATAACCATTCCTGATGGGGTTGTGTAATCGTTACCTGCTTTTATGCTTACAATATCGGTAAGAGACAACCCATATTTTTCAATGGCCTCTTTTTTAAGGTT
>CAZGQZ010000172.1:4149-5868 GCA_964527985.1 uncultured Rikenellaceae bacterium
TTTTGCTTGTACTTTCTGAGCTGTATTTGTGTGCCTTCGCCACAGTCGATTAAAAACAACCGCTCATGCGCATTGAGCACATGAGCGGAGGGAAATCGTGTAGAGGTTGGCAGCGCACTGCTGCTGCCTAGGATGGTTACAGAGAATGTCACTTCTCTTGCTTTTCGCTTTCTGCCTTCTGAATTATTTCGGCCGCCTCATTTCGTGAGTAGGCTATATTAAGAACAGTATCGAGCTGCGAGATAGTGATTAACCGTTCAACGGCATCGGTTAGTCCTGTAAGAACAAAGGTACCGTTGGCATTTTTGCACAGCCTGTTAGCAACCAGAATAGCACTTAACCCAGAGGAATCGCAATAGCGACATGTGCTTAAATCGAGCACAATGTTACGCTCACCATTGCCAGAGATAAGAACCAACTCCGATTTTAAACTGGGTGCGATGTTGGTATCCAACTTTTCCTCTAGTACCTCAATTAATGAGTAGTTATCTAACTTGCTTATCCTAAATTCCATTGCTAATAGGTTTAAGTGAACAAAAAATTGGTTTACTCTTTACCTTCGCCAGCCTCTTTCTTTTTACTTTTCTTTTGATTCTCTTCTAGTTCTGTTTTTAGCGCAGCTAACTCAGATATGTCCCCTAAGGTAGTCTTTTCTAAGTTATCTTTCAACTTTTTTACAGCTTTTTGTGTAGAAGAACCTTTACTTTTTTTCTCGGTAGTATCTTCACCTTTCTTCACATCTTCGAAAATTCGGCTGTGCGACAGAATGATACGCTTTGATGACTTGTTGAATTCAATTACCTTGAATTCCATTTTTTCATCAACTTTTGCAGGACTACCGTCTTCTTTAACCAAATGCTTTGGTGTAACGAAACCTTCAACGCCATAAGGAAGGGCAACTACAGCACCCTTGTCAAAAATGTCGATGATTGTACCTTCGTGAACTGAATCAACGGTAAAGATTGTTTCGAATACATCCCAAGGATTTTCTTCAAGCTGCTTGTGACCAAGGCTTAAACGGCGGTTCTCCTTGTCAATTTCCAGAACAACAACCTCAATGTCGGCACCAACTGTGGTAAATTCGGCTGGGTGCTTAATCTTCTTGGTCCAGCTAAGATCTGAGATGTGGATTAGTCCATCAACTCCTTCTTCAATTTCAACGAATACACCGAATGATGTAAAGTTGCGAACTTTTGCCTGATGCTTAGAGTTAACTGGGTATTTTTCTTCAATTTTCTCCCATGGATCGGCTTTAAGCTGCTTCATGCCAAGCGACATTTTGCGCTCCTCGCGATCGAGAGTAAGAATTTGTGCATCAACAACGTCGCCAACTTTTAGGAATTCCTGTGCGCTGCGGAGGTGCTGGCTCCACGACATTTCTGAAACGTGAATTAGCCCTTCAACACCAGGTGCAATCTCTACAAAAGCACCATAATCAGCCATTACCACAACTTTACCTTTTACTACATCGCCAACTTTAAGGTTTGCGTCAAGCGAATCCCATGGATGGGGAGTAAGCTGCTTAAGACCGAGTGCGATACGCTTTTTAGCGTCATCAAAATCGAGGATAACAACGTTGATCTTTTGGTCGAGCTCAACAATTTCCTCGGGGTGTGTAACCCTACCCCATGAAAGGTCGGTAATGTGGATAAGTCCATCAACACCACCAAGGTCGATGAATACACCATAGCTGGTAATGTTCTTAACAGTACCCTCAAG
>CAZGQZ010000173.1:0-5852 GCA_964527985.1 uncultured Rikenellaceae bacterium
TTAGTTGTTACGGTTTGTAACTCGTTGTATATATCTGCATTATCTGGTTCTCCTTGCATTATGCTTATACGCAGTCCTAGTTCTGAATTTTTAACGAGATTATTGTCGGCATTGCGAACCACAGCCTGATAGCTAAACACTTGTGTTGGCTGTGCAAATAGAGTAATGGATAAAACTATTCCGCAAACTGAAAAAAAGAGTCTCTTCATGATATTTTAAAGCTTGTTAATTTTGAATGTTTTAATTTCTTTTCGGTTTGTTACTACTTTAAGAATATAAGTTCCGGAAGCGTAGCTTGCCATATGAACCCGTGTTCCGCTTGAAACGATTAAATCCTTTGCGAGCAAACTTCCGCTAATATCGAAAAGCAGATACTCGGTTGGCAGGTTATCGCGTGATTCAGAAGGGTCAAAAGCAAGGATAAGGTAATCCGTGGTAGGATTTGGATATGCTTTTACGCTAAGCGAAATGTGTTGTGCGCTTTCGATACTCGATACCACGAATATTTCGTAGGGTTGTTGCAAGCCCTGTGAAACACCTTGCGTGCTTGAATAGAATACCTGTCCGCAGGTTGCCGATACTGATCCGCCAGTACCTGAACCCTCACCGCCACCTGAAACTATTCCTTGTTGGGCCATGGCTGAAGATGCTGAAAAGAGTACAAGCAACACTCCATAAAACGCTTTAATTATTTTTGCCCTAAATATTGAAGTTACACTCATTTTAAAACTAATTGATGCTTGTTAGAATTTTAGTGAAACGCCAAGATTTAGATAAGAAATTCCGTATCCAAGCTCACCCATTAATCCAAATGAATCGGATATATAATATCTAGCTCCAATAAAATACGAATAGGCTAATCCGCTGCTCGATGCCGAACCGGTATACCCTTCATAGTAATCGCCAAATTCTTTTGATGTAACTATGTTTGGACCAAAAAGCAAACCGGTATACGTATCGAGCTTTTCGGTAAGCTGGTAGTGCAAAACGCCTCTTGCACCAATTATAATATAGGTGTATCTCCATCCCCACTCGTACTCACGGTCTTCCCCTAAATCGTAGTACGAATATTTATACTGCGAACGCGAAAAGCCTATGTAACCACCTACGCCAAGGTTTAAGCCTTCTACCTCAAACAGATCGTCAAGAAGACCAACCTCTAGCGAAGCAGATAAGGGAGGAATTTGAGTTGTGTAGTACGAGCCAGAGTATAAGGTTGAACCAATACCAATACCTACGTTTAGTACCTTATCGCCTTTAGAGAACGACTTGGGTGAAGAGCTCACTTCGTCTTGAGCATTAACATTTGCAAGAAGGAACATACTTGCTACCATTAGTAAAAAAATCTTTTTCATTTTAGTTATAGTTTTAGTTTGTGTAGTTGTAAATAAATTTTGATGGTTAATTCATTCTGGTTAAAATCAGTTTGTAATGTAAAGCAACAACAAAAAACTCACCCCATTTGGGTGAGTTTTGAAAGCGTACTTAACGGGTTTGAAAGCGTTTAGTTTATATCATTTTTGAGGTATGGAAATGTGTTTCTCCCATTATAATCTATTGTTTAACCAACCTGAATACCTGCTTTTCTCCACTGTTTAGGAATACAGTAACAATATAAATTCCCTTATTCAATCTGCTAGTACTTACCATATTGCTGTTCAAGGGTTTAGACAATAAATTAATGCCTGTAATTGAGTGAATTGATACGCTATTTACATATTGATAATTATCTATATAAATAGTTTCTTTAAATGGATTGGGATATACCGAAATACCTTTTGCCAAATGAGACTCGCTAGAGGTTGTGTTTGATTCAAGTATAATATCAACCGTGGTTTCTTGTTGAAAGTTTATACTTGAGCTATAAGTTAAGTAGTTGGGATGCGTAACGGTATAGCTATAGGTACCTAAGGGTAATGATATGCTAACCAAACCTTCGCTGTTAGTTGTTAATTCCTCTTGATTAATAGCTATTGTTGCATTGGCAATGGGTTGGCTGTTTGCTGTCACCAAAAAAGTGAGTATTTCATTGGGGGGATTATTATCGCCAACTCTACCAGCCCAAATATCTGCCCTTGGATTATCGTCCGTCTCAAAAGAAGTATATGAGTATGAATCGAAATTGGCCGTTCTAAAAAAGTTGCCAGTGGCGTAAAGGTTAAAATAATTGTCAACAGCCAAAGCATTTGTTTTACTCCCTGAAGGACTACCTTGTGAACTAACAGATTTAGCCCACATGTACTCCCCGCTACTGCTTATTTTGGTCACAAATGCATTTGCACCACTATGATTTTTAGTAAAAGTTTGTGAGCCAAATGTTATTGAGTATGGTTCATCATCAACGAAAACATAAGGATTTTCGCCCCATTTGCCTCCCACATAGCAATAACCTTCATTATCGACAGCAATAGAACTACCCCAATTTTCCATATCGGCTCCATTACCCAATGCCCACAAAAATTGACCGCTTGAATTTAACTTAGCAACAAATAGATTGATAAAATTAGGCTGAGCCAAAACTGTTGTGCCAAACTTAGGAGTACCCTGATATTCGCCAGTTATATAAACATTCTGATCGGAATCAATAGCAATAGCGTGGGCATAGGCTGCAGCCTGGGCTTCGTCATTTGGTAGTGTAGCATGGTTTGCCCAAACAAATTCACCATCAACATCTAATTTGGCAATAAATACATTAAAGCTACCTGTTCCATCGGAATAGCTATCTAAGGTTGTTTCACCAAAAACTGCAGTACCTTCATAATAGCCAGTAATATAGCTGTTACCTTCATTATCAACTTTTATTGAGTGACCTCTGGCAATTAGCCAACCATCCTCAGGTTCGTCGATGCGTTTTGCCCACAAAAAATTACCATCACCATCGAGTTTAGCAATATACGCTGCATCTATTGCTGTGCCCATATCACTTATCGTTCCTATTAAGGTAAAATCGCCGAATGAAACAGTTCCTTGAAGCATACCAGTTAAATAAATATTTCCATTCGGATCAACATCAACTGCATAAGCATGCGCACTCCCATTATCTTCTCCAGTAGTAACCCATAAAAATTCTCCATCACTATCTAATTTTGCAATAAAGTAACCTCCTCCTGATACCTGCAAATCGCCAAATTCGGCATTATTTCCACTATAACTTCCAACAACTACAATATTGCCATCACTATCAACAGCAATGCCTTCTGCCGCATCATCATTACTGCCGCTCCCACCAGCTTTTTTTACCCACAAATAATTTCCAGCATAATCCATTTTGGCAATATAAATATCATAGCTACCAGACGATTGTATTGAAATATCGCCAAACTGTGCAATTCCGCTAAAATAACCTGCAGTGTAAACATTGCCCATGTCATCTGTACAAATTGCCTCACCACTGTCAACCCAAACTCCGCCTGCCTGCTTAGCCCAATTCCATTCTTCGGCTTGCAGGTTAGTAAAGCCTAAGTGCATGGTTAGCAAAACCATAAAGATTTTAAGTAATGTTTTCATTGTTGTATCCATTTTAGTAATAATTTGTTATGCTTGTTCAAGTTTTTTCTGTTTACTGATTCTCATCTGTTGTAAAGCAAAACAAAAAAACCCACCCCATTTGGGTGAGTTTTGAATTTGTATCTATCAGTTTTGAAAGCGTACGCTTACCTCTCCACCTGATTTCCTTCCTCATCGTAAGCAAGCCATTCGCCAACCTCTTCGCCGTTCTCAAACTGTCCTTTTACACGTATTTGTCCGTTATCGTAGTAGGTAATCCACTCGCCATTGAGCTGTCCATCTTTGTAATTCTCCTTCTTTAGCAGTTGACCTGCCTCATTGTTCCATATCCACTCGCCATCTTCAATACCGTTTTTGAAGCTATACTTATAGTTAACATTTCCATTCTGGAAATACTCAATATACTCTCCTTGCTGCTTACCATCAACAAAATCGGATTTTGTAAATACAGTTTTACCATCGGGGAAATAGGCATATGCAGTTCCGGTGAATGGCTTGTCAGTTTTTGGAAGGTAGGCTACGCCTGCTCTATCCTCTAGCTCGTGAATTTTAACGTCTTTCGCCTCTTGCTGGCTATTTTCGCATGATGCTAGCATAAGTAGCGCCGATGCAATAATCAATAGTTTTCTCATAGTTTACTGGTTTTAGTAATGGTTTACTCAATAATTCTTGTGGCATAACGTAAAACTCCCGTCGTTCTGTTGTAGAATGAAACGTGTGCACGGTTTTTATCCGTAATCTCAATATCATAGTTTGTGTCGCAACGGTAGCTTGAGTTTCCAAAAATATGCTCATGCGACCAACCTACTTTTTTGGACGCAATCTTTAATCCAAAACTCTCATCGTAAAGTACATGAGGGTTACCCAACGTATCGCAGGCAATGGCACGGTCGAGGCGACTTGAACCACCAATATTACCTATACCTTGCTCCTGCCAAGAACTACTACCTAAAGGCTTGTATAGATAATGAATATTGTTATCTGCCGATGTAGAACCATATCGGTATGAAGCATGAATATTATCAAATTGATCAATGGCAAGGCTTATGCCTGCGTATGAATCGTTCCCCACATCACCGGTTGCAATCTGGCTTACAGTCCACACATCTTCTGAATATCCGCAGTATGAATAGTAAACATTCTCATTATGAAAATGAATGATATGCTTATTTCCTTGGCTGTCGACAACAATATCGGAATTGCTACTTGTAATATCATCATCAAGTATTTCAACAGGTGTAAATGTGCCTTGGAAAGTATAGGTTGTGTAACGCATACCGTAATTTGCCCTTTCGAACGATATATGAATAACATCATTATTATCGGCATAAATTGAGGGGTAACGCGCTTGGAAGCTTTGGTCGCCCAGTACTTCAACCTTTACCTTACTAAATGTGCCGTTAATGCTTTTTTCGGCAACATACATTATTTCATTGTTATTATTGGCTGGGTTGTAACCACGGTAGGCAATAAACACATTCTTTTCGTTATCAACGGCTATATCAATAATATCATCGGCAATTAAATTATCAACTTCGGTTACTACCCAATTCCCCTCGTAGGGTTTATAGGCATACTTAAGACTGTAGTCGTTTCCCGAAACTACGTATGCTATATGAACTCCGCTATCAATATCGAAGGTGAGCTTGTTGTATATACCCACGCTAGCACCTGGAATACTGTCGACAACCTCAACGCTCCATTTCACTACGCTTTCATCAGAAGGTGGATTTGGGTCTTCTTTTTCGCAGCTTGTAAAAGCAACAATTGCTGAAAGAAATAGTAATCCAATAATTTTCGTTTTCATAATTAATATGGTTTTTGGTTAGAATACTTTACAATTGACTGTAAAACTAAAGGCTATAACTAAAAATTTATTTATTGAATTTGAATGCGTTTGCAGGGAGTTTGAAAACGTATTTAAGGTATTCTGTTAATTGACTCAGATTTACTCATGTCTGGTTTGAGAAAATTTGCAGTAAGTATTATTACTCTTTAGTCCAAATTCGTGTGTTCAAATCCATTTCATTTATAACAACTTCTATCAGAGTAAATAAGCTGTAAACTTCCTCTATATCGTCAAAGCTAATTGGCTTGTTAATGTTTGCCTCAAACAGTTCCTTACCAGTAAGGAAACCAAAATTTACTCTATTCTCGGTAAAGGAGATAACTGGACGATAGCCAATAGATTTTTCAATATTCAGAATTGCCTCCATCATTCTGGGCGTAAGAACGTACCTTGCCTCAATATGGTTTTCGTTGGAACTCATGCCCCGGGCTGCTGCCATAATATCGGATACTGAACCACCACCTACGGCATTTAAAACGTTGTGCATATTGGTATA
>CAZGQZ010000174.1:0-5801 GCA_964527985.1 uncultured Rikenellaceae bacterium
TAAATAATTATCAATAATAGGCATTTGAAATGCTAGAAGTTCTTTACTCACATTGGGTAACCCTTTGTTTACAATATTAATTGCAACAATGGGCTTAATGTAATTTGGAATAGTTAGATTTTCTATTGTCTCAAATTCATGTATAACCTCAGCTATTTCTGCCTTTGATGTGGTTTGATCTACTCGGCTATTCCCGTTTACGCTAGGTTCTGCCAAAGAATTATTCGTTTCGACAACGGGAACAAACTTTTTAGAATTTGCCGATGTCTTTGTTTCAATGGGTATAGTTTCTACTGTGTGCGCTAATTCATGAATTTGCTGAACTTCGCTTATTGAGCTCATATAGTTGAAAAGAGAGATCAAAATTAGCAGAACAGCAGCTGCCGAACTAGCAGTATAAAGAATTCGCCTAGTAAAACCAAAGGCTGTAAACCTTTTCAGTTTACCTTTATGCTTATAGGTAATCTTTAAATCTGCCTTTAATTTTGCTATTTGAAATTGCTGAAACTCTATTGCTCTCTGTGGATTTTTTTCAATTGCAGCTTCAAGAGTCTGTTTATCGCGTTGGTCAATGTCTTTCTCTAAACTTGCGATACACAAATAATCGAATTCATCCTCTACTCCTACCAGCAATTGCTTCGATTTAAGTAGCTTGCTTTTATGCTTATACGAACTAGCTAGCGGATTTAACTTAAAGCTGCTCAGCTGTTGCGCATCTTGAGCAATATCGGGGTTATCAACTAGAAATTTTTCTACAGCAGTTTTGGTTTCACCGTCTAGGATACCGTCGAAATAATCGATTAGGTACAATTCGTAGTTGTTTCGGTTTATATCCATGGCTAAATTACTGCTTCAAGTGTTCCTATATACTGCTTAAGCGCTAAGCGAGCTCTGTAAATATATACTTTTACTTGCGCTTCCTTTAATCCTGTTATTTCTTCAATCTCCTTATAGCTGTAACCTTCATAATCTCTTAATAGAATGACTGATCGTTGAATGTCAGGTAATTTTTTTATTGCCTCATGTAATAGCTCTTGCAAATCGGAATACTGGCTTTCAATGGCAATTTCCGGTGAATTATCAATGCTTGACGATCTTTGGTCAACCCTAATTGTATCAATACATGCATGATATGCTGTAGTAAACAGGTACGATTTGGCCTTGCCAAACTCAACACCAGTGTGCTTTACCCATAAGCGCTCAAAAGAATCCTGAACAACATCGTTGGCTTTATCGATATCATTTAGAGTTTTTAGCGCAAAACGGTAAAGTCCGTCTGCAAAACTATTTACGCAACTATTGTATTCTTCAACGGTCATCTGTAGCTACAATTCGTGGGTAAGACGAATAAGCAAACTAAAAGTTACAGCAAAGTTATAATTAATAGAAGTGTTTTCACTAACACTAATACTATATGTGAATTATAAGCACTAGATGCAAAGGAATTATATGTTTCAAAAAAATTTGTTTCTTTGCTGTTATCAAACAAAAGTATTGTAATATGAAAAAAGCATTGCTAATTGCCGCCGCTATTTCCCTTCTAATTTATGGTTGTAATACTAAACAAACCGACCAAAACCTATCACATGAGCATTTGGTGTATTCTACATTGTGGATTCAGCATTCTCCCGAAGCCAAAGCGCTTTATCATCAAGGTTTTAATATAGCCAAAAGGCAGCTAACTGAATTTATCAAAACCGATAGTGATAAGCCTAAAGCTGTTATTGTTGATATAGATGAAACCATGATTGACAATAGCCCTTTTCAAGGACAAATGATAGCTAAGGGAAAGCCTTATAGCCCCGAATTTTGGACTGAATGGTCAATGCAAAGCAAGGCTAGTGCTACTCCTGGTGCAAAAGAGTTTACGTACTTCTGCGATTCAATAGGTGTTGAGGTCATCTACCTTAGCAACAGGAGAACCACTGAACTAAAATGGACCATGAAAAACCTTGATTCGCTAGGTTTTGCTTTTGTTAATGCTGATAACTTCTTTTTAATGGATGAAACAAGCGGTAAAGAACCTCGCCGACAAAGGGTAGCAGAGGATTATGAAATAGTAATGCTTTTAGGTGATAACCTAAACGACTTTTCAGAAGTATTTCAGAATAGAGGTGACGACTGGGGGTTGGAAATAGTTGAAAAGTATAAGCATGAATTTGGCAAACGTTTTATAGTTTTTCCAAATCCCATGTATGGCGAATGGGAAAAAAATGTTTACGATCATAAAAAAGGGCTAAGCGATACGGAAAGGTTTAGGCTAAGAAGAGCTAAAATTAAGGCCTTTTAAGTATACTTTTGATATTTATTTTAAAGGGCATGATTTATAAATCATGCCTTTTTTTAATTGGCTATATACTCATCAATAGCTTCGAGGATTGAGTTAACGGGGATGGGCTTTGTTAAAAATTTATCCATCCCACTCTCAATTCCTGCCTTTTGATGTTCAGGACTTGGATATGCGGTTTGACAAATTACTTTAATATCACTTCTATACTGTTTAATTTGCTTGGTTGCTTCAAAACCATCAACCTCTGGCATCACAATATCCATTAATACAACATCAATTTCTCTCGATTTTGCAATGCTTATTGCTTCTTTGCCGTTTCGAGCCCAAACCAAGTTTGCTCCTGTTGGTTTTACAAGCGTTTGGATAAACATGAAATTCGAGTCAATATCATCGGCAACCAAAATAGTTTTGTTTTTCCAGTTGTACTCATCAAATTTATTTGGTGGAATAAACTCGTCGAACTTTGCCCTTACGGGTATGTAGGGTAATGTAAAGAAGAATGTAGAACCCTCATTTTTCGAGCTATTTACCCAAATCTTACCTCCTAACCGTTCAACTACATTTCGGGCAATTGCCAAACCCAAGCCTAAGCCGCTATAGCATCGTGTTGTGCTATCATCGGCTTGCCTAAAGGGGTTAAAAATAATATCCTTTTCTTTTTCTAGTAATCCAACTCCAGTATCAATTACATAGAAAAGTAGTGTACTTGGATCTCTAAATGTATAGCCAAGTTCAATAAAACCTTTGCTTGTAAATTTTAACGCATTCGATAGTAAGTGCTTTACTATTTGAGCTAATCTATCGGGGTCGGTTAAAATGGTAAAACTCTCTTCGGCAACGCCTAACTTTAGGTATGTTTTAAGTCTAGATGCATTGTTATGCTCAATAAACTCACTAAAAACATTTTGGAGTGTTTCGTTTAGCTTGCATTCACGCTTTTTAATGGTTAATTGGTTCGTTTCTATTGAGGAAATATCAATTAGGTCGTTTATTAGATCGAGAAGCTCATTTGAATGTCTTAATAGCTGATTAGGTATATCAAGTTTTTCTTCATATGATATAGTTGAATTATTTAGTAATGAAGAAAATCCTAAAATTGCATTTAAGGGAGTTCTAATTTCATGTGATAGGTTTGAAAGAAATGCAGTTTTCAACCTATCCGATTCTTCAGCTTTAGTTTTTGCAATTACCATTTGCTTTTCGCTCTCTTTCCGTTCGGTAATATTATTGAAAACTAAAATCAGGTGAGCAACATCTCCATGCCTGTTAAAAACAGGTGATACAGAAAAAGCATACCATTGGTTTTCACCTTCGTAAAATGAAAGCATCGCTTCGTCCTGACATACTGATCCAGTTAACGATTCACCTATTGCTTTTGCCAAGGCTACATGACTTGATGTGTTTTCAGGCTCGAATGGCGGGAAAATAGTACCTAAAACCATATCTGCTGAGGTGCTGGAAATGGCTTCAAACTCAGGATTACAAAACTCAACTTCTCCTTTAGGAGAAGTAATTACTACACCTATTGGAATATTGTTTATGGCTTTTGATAATACATATGCATTATGCTCGGCTTGCTTTCTCTTGGATATATCAATTGAAACTCCGCCTATTAACGGCTGGTTATTCGCCCCCGAAAATTTAAACTTATGCGTTACATATGTTCTTTCAATCTTATTATTATCAATTAGTTGTTCTTCAACAATTACAGATCCTGATTTCTCTACAAACTTATCCTCCTCAAAAAATCTACTTACTTGTGTAGTTGGAAAAACGTACTTAATGTTCTTTTTCTCAAAATTAAAGGGGCCAAATGCTTTGTCCATATAGGAATTTTGATAAAACATATTCCCCTCAAAATCGCGAATAAAAACACCAACAGGCATAGAATTAAGCAATGACTCAAATTGCTTCTGGGTTTCTTTATGCCTGTATTCTGTCAGAGCTAATTCTGTAATATCTTTAAAATCTTCAATAATACCAATGAACTCTCCATGTTTTCCTTCAAATCGCTTTGCACTATAATTGCAGACTACTTTTTCACCCAGGCGCGAAAATCTCTCCTCAGTATTGGAAACAACTTCGTTTCCATTTTTTATTTGCTCGAGCGGACAGTTGTCGGTATGGCAGTATATGCTAGGAAAAACGTTAAAGCATTTTGCTCCAATGGCCTTCTCTTTAAATACACCTGAAATTCGGCAAAACGCATCATTAACCTGTAGAACATTAAAATCGGAATCAATAATTCTTAAACCATTGGCTGTTGAGTTAAAAATTTGAGAAAACTGCTGGTTTTTATCAATAATCTCTTTGGACCTTTCTCTGAGCTGCTCCTCCAAACTCTTTTTTAAGAATAGAGCTGCGCCTATAATTCGATTTTGAAAAAGATAAAGTGTTAGAATTATTAGTGTTAGTATCAAAAAAACCACAATGGTTAATTGTGCTATTTGCCTTGTAAACTCTTTTTGAATAGTCGTAATGTCAATACTATAAAAGGCTCCCGCCACTGCTTGGTTTTTTTCATCTACAAAGTCAGTAATTTTTACAATGCAATGTCTTCTATCATTAACCTTTATGTTCTGCTGTTTTTTTTCGACATCTATTTTTGTTAGAATACTGTCAAGAAAAAGCTTATTACCATTGGCTTTTGTTATATACTTTTGATTTTGCTCTAAATTAGGGTATTTAGGTGATACAATAGTCTCGTCAATAACTACAAAAAGTGTGTTGTTTGTTTTAACCAAACTGCTTAAAACCGATGAATCGCTAATTGATATACATATACTATATCTATCATCTAATTGAATTGGTGAAAGTGCCAAAAAATCCACACCCTCATCTGTTAATACAAACGAATTCTGAATATCAGATTGAAGAGTATCTTGGATAAAAAAAAGTTCTGAATAATTATATAAGCTCTTTTTGGTTGAAAACAGTGGCTCTTGATCATTATAGATAGCAAGATCAGCATTATAAGGTAATAGAACTGTATTGTAAACATATTCCGCCTCATCCTTAATTTTTGCTATATCATTATTCTTAAGGGCGGTTAATAATTCGTTATTACTATTTAGAATATGAACAGTTTGATTAAAATACTTTGAGTAGGAGTAGTATTCGGCAAATACCATATTCACCTCCTTTTCTACAATACTGCTTATTCTTAACTCTTTGTTCCGCTTAATTTGCGGTACCGTATTAAGAATAAAGAAAGTAGAGATGACTATATATAACGAAATTACAGAAAGGTATAGGTAGCGGTATGTTCGCCTGCTGAAAATTGAAAAAGTTTTCACAAAAAAAGGCTTTATGTTTTGAGATTAACAGTCAAATGTAATCCATTTTTATTGCTTTACAAGGCATAAAAAAAGAAAAGGGGTGAAAAAATCACCCCTTTCCCAACAACTATTATTAATGATTTGCTATTTCTTCACCACTTTCAGTGTGGATACGTTACCGCTCAGGTCGGTGAGGCGGATCAGGTACACGCCCGGCTGCAGCGCCTCGGTGG
>CAZGQZ010000175.1:0-5728 GCA_964527985.1 uncultured Rikenellaceae bacterium
TATCGAAACAACCCTAACAAAGGCATTAGGCAGCTACAAAATCGATAAAATTCAGCTGCAATGGACAGGTGCCTCAACGGCAACCCTAATTGAGCTAATTGAGAAGGGCAGCTCCTCATCGGCCCACGAGCTAAAATACGAGATTGAAGTTGAGACAAAGCTAGATGGCGCATTCAGGCTATTCGAACTTCTCATAAATAAAGACGGGGAGGTTGAAAAGCAACTTCGAATTGTTCAACGCGAACCCGATAACCTTATTTTCTAGTTTTTCTGAACCATGAAGATTTATAAACTCCTACTCCTTACCATATTAGGGATATTCCCTCTTTTAGGCTTATCACAACCCACCGTTAGCTCTGGGGTACTCCCAAAGTTGAGCCTTTCGTATAAGCTTCCTAAAGGATTTAAAGTTGCTCACGGCCTCGAAAGCCGACAAAGCTTTTACAACAAAAGCCATAACGCACAGGGCGTTTTTAAGCACACCAATGTGCTTACCGACCTTGCCACAACCCTAACTAAAGCTACAGGTGCCCGCAGTGGCATTGGATTTGGCTACACGCTAAGGGTTAGAGATGGTGAGCTGTACCATAGAATAGCCCAACAATTTGCCTGGACTAAAAAATACGAGACCTTTAGGCTGGGTAATCGCATTGCGCTCGACCAAACCTTTGGCCCCGAGAATAGCATTCAGCTTAGGGCTCGCTACAGGGCAAGCGTTGAGCTACCCTTGTCGGGTAGCAGGGTCGATCCTAACGAGTTTTATCTTAAGCTCAGTAACGAGTATTTGGGCATAACCAACAACAATGGCTCAAACGATTTGGAGATAAGGTTCGCACCATTATTGGGCTATGAGCTCAGCTCAAAATCGAAGTTCGAATTTGGTTTCGATAGCCGAATAGGCAAGCTATTTGAGGAAAACTCATCGCTAAGTATTTGGGTGAATATTGGATTCTTTACATCGCTATAGTCGCAATAGCATTTTCTGAATACCCAAACAAAGGGTGTTAACAAACAACCTCTAATATTTTGCATTGTGTAACAAAATAAATAGTTTTGCTGCTGAAAATAAGCGCATTATTATGCGAGAAAGGTGCTTAACCGCTACGGTTTAAGCGCTTTTACTTTTTTAAAAAATAGTTTTAGCCAATATTTTCAGTAGAGAAATGATTTACGAAGTCCATCCCAAGCAAACCAACGAGCTATACTCATCGCCCATTGTTCAGCAAACAGCCTTTTGGTCGACCGTTAAAGAGCGAATGGGCATAAATACGCTAGCGCTCGACTACAAAGCATCGTTGCCAGCTAATGCCATTGATTCTAAACCAAAGATTAAAAGGATAGCCGACTTACTCGTTGTTCTCCAGCCCATCGACAAAAACCATGTAATTGCATACGTACCCTATGGCCCCGAACTTGAACCCGCCGAAGAGCTACAGGGATGCTTTTTGGAGCAGCTATCGGAAAGCATAAAACCATACCTGCCCAAAGAGTGTGTGCTAATTCGTTACGACCTATCGTGGGAATCGCACTGGGCAAAAGACCACGATTACTACGATAGCAAAGGGCTATGGCTTGGACCACCCGAGATAACAACGCAGGAAATGCGCTTCAACTTTAGCACCGAAAACTGGAACTTACGGAAAGCATCGACGAACATACTCCCATCGAACACGCTATTTATCAACCTAAGAAAAAGCCCCGAAGCAATTTTAAAGCAAATGAAGCCCAAAACCCGTTACAACATTGGGCTATCGCAGCGTAAAGGCGTTAGAGTAAAATCGGCAGGAATTGAAAACTTAGACGTTTGGTATACGCTTTACACCGAAACCGCAAATAGGAATGGAGTTTATCTGCATAATATTGAGTATTTTAGAGCAGTGCTTCAGGCTAAGGTAAGCAACACGCAATCGCCAGCCGATGTGAGGTTACTTGTAGCCGAAAAAGATGGAATACCCCTTGCCGCCATGTTTTTGGTGATGTCGGAAAATAGAGCCTACTACCTATACGGAGCCTCGGCAAACCAAGGCAGGCAGCTAATGGCAACCTACGCCTTGCAATGGCAAGCAATGCTTACCGCGCAGAACATGGGCTGCACCGAGTACGATATGTTTGGCTTGGCACCTCGTCCAAACCCCACACATCCTATGTACGGACTATACCGATTTAAAACAGGGTTTGGTGGCGAGCAGTTTCATCGAATGGGCTGCTGGGACTACCCTCTTGACACCGAGCTTTACTCGTTTTACACCACCATGGAGCAGAATAACCAAGGGTTTCACCTTAGCTAGCAAAATAGCAGCCAGATAAAACCCTTGCATATGCGTTATAAAACAGCGGTTACTTTTGCTGGAAAAGATGCACATCGTGCTGTGGAAAAGGTATTGAAATACCTTTAGCATCGAACTCTTTCTTAACCGCTTCGTTCATTTTGAAGAACACATCCCAATAATCTGCTGCATTAACCCAAACGCGGGTAGCAATATTTACCGAGCTGTCGCCAAGTGAGATAACGCCAACAAATGGTTCAGGATCTTTAAGCACGCGATCGTCGTTTGTAACCACATCGAGGATGATTGCCTTTGCACGGTCAATATCATCGGTATATGCTATGCCAAAGGTCCAATCGACACGCCTTTGCGGCTCGGCCGAATAGTTAATCATTGACCCAGTACTTAGCCCACCATTTGGGATGATAATAAGCTTCTTATCGGGAGTGTTAAGAATGGTGTGAAAGATTTGTATCTCCTTAACAGTGCCCGAAAACCCTTGCGCCTCGATATAGTCGCCAACCTTAAAAGGTTTGAGGATAAGCAGCATTACCCCGCCAGCAAAGTTTTGCAATGTACCCGATAGCGCCATACCAAAGGCCAAGCCTGCCGCACCTAGAAGTGCAATAAACGAGGTCATTTGCACCCCAACCATGGTTACTACGCTAATAGCTAAAAGAATTTTAAGCGTAATTCCAACAAACTGAATGAGAAACGTCTGAAGTGTTTTATCAAAGTCTCTTTTTTGAAACATGCGCTTCATCATTCGTACTAGGCGATTGATTAACCAGAAACCAACAATAAGGGTAACTAGCGCAAGTACAAGTTTACCACCATAAGTGATAACAAAATCCATCAACCAATCGGTTGAGGGAATTAGGGATGTTAGCTCTTCCATATTTTTGCGATAAATTAGTTAGTAATTGTTATACTAAGGTAGGCAAGAAAGTTTTAAATAAAAAAACTTGCGTATAACTTGTTATACTTTACTAAAAAAACGAGACTCTTCAATTTTATATACACCTAATAACCTGAAACTTGAGTTGGGTTGATTCCCTTTTCAACTCAGAGAGGTTTCAATATTCACCCAGTAAACCTGCAAATTGGCAGGCTAGTTTACTTTGAAATAAGAAAATCAATTAATCAAACGACCCTAAGGCATGCGATGAACTCTTTACTGATGGCTTTACTTTTGAACTATTAAACACCTATGCAAGGAAACTTGCCCAAATACGAAAAAATAACAATAAGCTATAGTATATCAAACAAATCTTGCATGCCAACAATTGCCATTATCTCAACTATATTGTCAGTAATTCTGTAATATATTGCGTCAGAACCGCAAGGGCATCTTCTATATCCTTCTTTAATATAATCCACAGATTCAAATGCAAATGGCCTTTCTGCAATAATTTCAAAATAGTCAAAAAAAGTATCAAAGTATTTATCAGCTTGAGCAATACCAAACTTTCTGACTCCAAAATGATGAATACGAATCAAATCCTCCTTAGCTGTATTACTTAATCTATATTCAGCCATTAAGTAAGGCCTTTGAACGTTTTAAAATCTGCTCTTTGGTTTCACTTGTGAAGCCACTTCTTTCAGATAATTCCAATTTTGCTCTAATCCAATCAATTTGGGCTTGCTGTTTTCGAGCTTGTCTAATCAAGTCGTTAACAAGTTCACTTTTACTAGAATATTCCTCGCTATCAACCTGAGCTTTTAACCATTCATCATTTGGTTTCGAGAAAGATATACTTTGTCTTGGCATAGTTATAATTTTTGGTGTAAATATACACCAAAATCGAATCGGTTGCAACTTTCTATAGTATTTTGGTCGACTTAACAAAAGGAAAGGTTTAGCCTCTATACTTAAGCCATAACAAAAAAGATGCTGGCCAAAAAGCGTACTTTTTGGCCAGCATCTTTGTAAAATCTCCTATAATAGTTGTGCTATAGCAAACCCCGTTGCCTTAGCAATGCTTCGGGGTTTGGATCGGCACCACGAAACTCTCTGTACAGCTCAGCAGGATCAACGGTTCCGCCCTTCTCAAGCAAAGTACGGAAGCGCTTTGCAGTTTCTGCATCGAAAATATCGCCAGTTTCCTTGAATGCCTCGTATGCATCGGCATCGAGCTGACCCGACCAAATGTAGCTGTAGTATCCACTGCTGTATCCACTACTAAAAATATGCTTGAAATAGGTGCTACGATAGCGAGGAATAATCTCATCGATAAGGCCAATCTTATCCATAGCCTGCTTCTCAAAGCTCAACACATCAAAGTTATCAACCTGCTCAAGGGTGTGGTACTCCATGTCGAGAATTGCTGCAGCAAGAAACTCGGTTGTGGCAAAACCTTGGTTAAAGCTACCACTCGCCTTCATCTTGCTAATAAGCTCATCGGGGATAGGCTCGCCTGTTTCGTAATGGAAGGCGTACATTTTGAGGAACTCAGGATCGGTACTCCAATTCTCCATAATCTGTGAGGGAAGCTCAACAAAATCGCGCGAAACATTTGTTCCAGCAAGCCTTGGGTAAGTGGAGTTTGCTAACAATCCGTGAAGCGCATGGCCAAACTCATGGAAAAAAGTTTGAGCCTCGTCAAGCGAAAGCAATGCTGGCTTATCGGCAGTTGGACGTGTAAAGTTGCAAACAATGGTTATAACAGGAGGAACGAACTCGCCATTGCGCGACACATGCTGTCCTCTGAACTCGGTCATCCATGCACCGCTCACCTTGCTTGCTCGAGGATGAAAGTCCATATACAAAACACCAACGTGGCTACCATCGGCTTCTTTCACCTCGTAGGCCTCAGCCTCAGGATGGTAAAGTGGAATGTTGGTTATTTTTTCGTACTGCAATCCGTACAGCTTTTCAGTTAATAAGAAGATGCCCTGCTTAACACCCTCAAGCGAAAAGTATGGCTTAAGCATATTCTCGTCGAGGTCGTATTTCTCCTTGCGAACCTTTTCGGCGTAGTACCACCAATCCCAAGGCTCAAGGCGGAAGTTGTCGCCTTCGGCGTCGATCATCTTTTGCATATCGTACGCTTCAGATTTTGCACGCTTCAGGGCAGGTTCCCAAAGGCTAGCCAAAAAGGAATTAACTGTTTCGGGATTTTTGGCCATGTTATCCTCTAAAATATAATGCGAGTGCGTTGGGTAGCCAAGCAGTTGGGCACGTTCGAGTCGAAGTGGAATTATTTGCTCGATAATCTTCTTATTGTCATTCTCATTATCGTTGTTACCCCTCATAAAGTAGGCACGATAAAGCTTTTCGCGAAGCTCACGATTCTCCGAATAGGTAAGAAATGGAATCCAACTGGGGTTATGCAGGGTAAACAACCATTTGCCTTCGAGACCAGCCTCATTTGCAGCCTCTTGAGCTGCAGCAATCAGCCATTTTGGTAACCCAGCCAAATCGGCTTCGTTATCAATAACCATTTGGTAATTATTGGTTT
>CAZGQZ010000176.1:0-2129 GCA_964527985.1 uncultured Rikenellaceae bacterium
ATTGCAGGTTTACCAACTGATGGTTGGCTGAGCCTGCATTTCCCAACTTCTGCTTGCAAACCATCATAACTAAAAAAAATATTTCAGACTTAGCTAGCTATGCCGTGGTTGCTATTGCTTGCTGGTTTATAATTATCTGCTAAACCATCACAAAAAAGCTTTACTTTTACGTGTTGCTTATTGGTAAAATTTTCTGATAAGCGAATACCTAACTGAGTTTTAAACTAAAAAGTAGCTTTTCATGCAACGTCCACCCGAAATAAGGCTTAACCACTTTCAGCTAGCCATACTGCTCGATAACGACCAGAAGAGCTTTTTAAACTATGTAACAGCCGAAAATGTTTTTTGCCGCCAATGCGGAGGTACGGCAATGCAAGGCATTGTTATTGACGAAGTGTACCTTACCGATCTTAACGATGTTTTGGTGGTTGGTACCTGCAAAAAGTGTAATGGCGAGGTGGCACGCTTGTTCGAATTTGGCGAGGACAAAGCCTTTTATGCAAAGGCTAACGAGTTCAGAAAATCAATTGGGAAGTAAGGGTTTAAAGGCTGAAGATGAACCTACGACAATTTATTGAGGGCTACGTTAAGCTAACCGATACCGATTGGCAGCTTATTGAGGCTCTCTTCCAAAGAAAGGAGTTTAAAAAGAATGAGCTAATTCTTGAGGACGGCAAGGTGTGTAAGCATTTCTATTACCTTGAGAGTGGGCTAATTCGGTTTTTTTACAATGTTGATGGCGACGATATCACCAAAACCTTTACCATTGCCCCTTACTGCTTCACATCAAAAACCAGTTTCAGAAAGCAATCGGCCTCAAACGAAGGGATACAGGCCCTTGTGCCGACCACCGTTTGGCAAGTGTCGTACGCAAATTTCAAAAAGCTTGAAACCCTTAACGCGTGGAATATTTTTATTCGTAAGCTGCTGAATGAGGTTCAGGAGTTTTCCGATTCTCTTCACCTCGAGATGAAAACAATGACTGCCGAGGATAGGTACATTAAGATTACCCAAACATATCCCGATGAGATTATTGGAAAGATTCCCTTAAAGCATCTTTCTACCTTTTTGGGGGTTGCACCTCAGTCGCTAAGCCGAATACGAAAAAGATTGCAATAAATTTTTGCGAGTTAACATAGGTGAATTTTTATGTGCTGGCAATTCACGATTTTTGCATCGAAATAAACAAACAGTATAATTCATGCAAAGCCTAAGGAGTAAGATAGTTATTTGGTTAATTCGCAACAGGCATCTGTTCAGCTTTAAGCTGAGGCCTGAGGTTGTTGATGAGAACTTCTCGGTGGAGAATTTTCGTAAAAGCATCGACAGGGCATCGGCAAGGGTTAAGCTACCCAAAAGCATTGCTACCCAAAGCGTATCAATTAAGGGGATGAATGGTGAGTGGATTATTCCTGAAAATCCCTCGTCAAACAAGGTGCTTCTTTACATCCATGGCGGAGGATTTATATCGGGCTCGTGCCTAACGCACCGCATGCATGTGGCAAAATTTGCCAATGGCTGTGGTATAAAATCCGTGGTTTTCGATTACCGATTAGCGCCTGAGCATCCGTTCCCTGCTGCAGTTGACGATTGTGTTACAGCTTACCAATGGCTGCTAGGCCAAGGGTACAAACCAACGGATATTGCCATAGGAGGCGAGTCGGCTGGCGCAACGCTAACGCTTTCGCTGCTGCTGGCATTAAAGCAGAAGGGCATCGCTTTGCCCAATTCGGCATTCTCCATTTCGCCCGTAACCGACCTGAGGTGCGAGGCTCAGTCGTTTAAATACAATGCCAAGAATGATGTGGCTCCCATGGGCTCGTGGACGGTTTGGACGGGCATGTATATTTCCGATGCTGATCCGAAAAATCCATTGCTATCGCCTCAGTTTGGTGACTTTACAGGCATTCCTCCGCTGTATATTTGCGTTGGCACGCATGAAATTCACTACGACGACTGCGTAAACATTGCTGAGGTTGCAAAAAAATATGGAGCAGATGTTACCCTGCGAGAGTGGGACAGAATGATTCACGCCTTTCCGCTTCTATCACCCCTTTTTCCCGAGGCCCAAAAAGCATTGAATGAAATTTGTGAATTTGTAAGGAGTAAGGTCGCTAATTCCTAAATGG
>CAZGQZ010000176.1:2229-5718 GCA_964527985.1 uncultured Rikenellaceae bacterium
TGTTTTTATAAATAACCATTTATAGATTTTGCACCCCTCGTTGAATCGATGCTTTGCCTCGGCTTTATTTTCCTATCAAACTTTGCCTGATATCCAAAGATTAAGATTCTACAACTTCTCAAGAATGGCCAGCACCGTTTTTTTGTAGGTGCGCGAAATGGGGAGTTCGTTGCGCTCGAGAAAAACCGATTCGGCATCAAAGGATTTGATTTTACCAATGGCCACTAGGAACGACCGGTGGATTCTGATAAAACCATACCCGCTTAGGTACGCTTCAAGGTTTGATATTGAGTCGTGGGTAACTATTGTCTCATCAGTGCAAACAATCTTGGCGTAGTCTTTCAGGCTCTCAATGTACAGTATCTTCGAGATATCTACCCTGTAGGTTTTCCGGTCGGCTTTAACGTTAAGGTAGTTCGCCGCATCCTTCATTGGTTCGGCCTGCAGGCCAACGGGCTTAGTGGTTCTCTCGTAGAACTTGTTTACGGCCGAAACAAACCGATCGAACGAGATGGGTTTTAATAGGTAGTCAATCACTTCCAAATCAAAAGCCTCAACTGCATAGTTACGGTAGGCCGTGGTAAAAATTACCCCAGGGGTACTCTTCATCATCTGTAGGAACGAGATCCCGTCGATCTCAGGCATCTCTATATCAAGAAAAATCAGATCAACGTGATTCTGGCGCAAGCTAGCCATGGCCTGTAGAGCGTTCTCACACTCGTCAACCAATTCGAGCTCGGGCATCTTCTCAATGTACACCTTTATGGCTTCGCGCGCCAAGGGCTCATCATCTACAATAAGACATCTAACCATTTTCAAACTGCTGATTTAGGGGGATTGACAAGTGCACATCGTAGCGGGTACTGTTCTCGGTAATGTTGAGCGTGTAGCTATCGCCATAGAGCAAGTTCAACCGCTTGGTTACGTTCACCAGGCCAATTCCACCGGTTTTACTAGTTATCGAATTTTGACTTTTACTATTTGATACCGCAATGCTAAGCAACCCATCGGTCTCCTCAATGGCAATCCTTATCCACGATTTCTCCATCGATTTTGCCACCCCATGCTTAAAAGCATTCTCAACAAATGGGATGATTAGCATGGGCGGGATTTGAATATCTTTCGATGTAAAGTTTGAGGTAAAGCTAAGGTCAATACGGTCGGTAAACCTAATCTTCTCAAGCTCAATATAGTTCTCAATTATTTGGATTTCGCTGGATACAGGGATCTTTGGGGCATCAATTTTATAGAGAATGTAATCGAGTATATCTGAAAGCCTCAAAACAATGCTTGCCGTTTGATCCGATTTTTTCATTGCCAGCACGTAAATGCTGTTGAGGGTATTGAATAGGAAATGCGGGTTGATTTGGGTTTTAAGCATTTGCAGCTCCGCTTCAACCTTCTCTTTCTGAACTTTTTGCTCGCGGTAATCTTTTTCGTTCCATCGTTTGTAAAATTTTATGGCAATGGCCACAAATACAACGAAGAACATGTTGAAAAAGAGCATCATTACATCAATCATTTCAGGAAATAACCTGCGCTCAGCAAAAAGCAATTTCACCACTAAGAATAGGGTAAGTAGTAGCTGAATGTAGAAAAACATAACAATAGCTACAAAGGCAAAAGCAATGAATTTTTTCTGCTTGTTCTTAAGGAGAAGCTTCGGGATTAGGAAGTAGTTAAAGGTGTAAACCGTGGCAATTGCAGCAGCCAGATTTATTATTGATGCAACAAATGTGTAGCTGTTTACCTCGCTGTAACGCTTGTAGTAGAAGAAGAAAAAGAACCATGCACAAAACCAAAACAAAGCATGAATGGCTATCCTGAAAGTTCTATTCTGTGTTAAATTCATCCTTTTTTGGTCAAATATATGGTTATATACAATCTAAAGCAGTAAATTTAGCTAAAACGCACTTTTAATTCGATATATTATTGAATTAATAGGACCACTTACAACTATTTTAATTAAACCGTTAGTTGATAGTACAAATTGGTTAAACAGATAATTAATAATTATTGATTTGATTCTTGATGTAGGTTTGAATCGAAATTATATGTTTAACTAAAAATTATGAATTATGTCAATGTTCGAATTTTTGTTCACAACCTTTGGTGGTTTCACCTTTTTACTAATCGGAGCATCAATTTTGGGTGTACTCGTTTATGGTCCCTATTTAACTATTCAACTCTATTTGCTAAAAAAGAAAACCATTAAGAAAACAAACATCGACTCCATGATCGTTCTGGGTGTTGTAGTTTTTATTTCGGGAATCCTTAATCAAATTGCAGGGATGATTCAAGCACTTGAGGCAATGATTCAAGCAACCGATATTTCGCCCCAATTAGTAATGGGCGGGATTATTGAGTCGTTTAAAATTCCAGTACTCTGTGCGTTTGTACTAATTGTTTCGTTGGTGTTCTGGTATTTAAACAAGAGGAAGTGGGAGCAACTTAACAGATAAAAGCCCCGTTGAGCCGAGGCGTAGCCTCGGCTCAATTATTCTAGGGATCGCCGTCTTAAATCCTTCGTTATTTTACTTTAATTCCTTTATTAACATATATTTTGGTAATTTTATATATTCAACTTAAAATGCATATAAAACTACTTTAGTAATTCAATTATTTAAACGATGATTAAAGAAAATTCTGTAAGACTGATGCTGCTGTTAGCAGTGATTGTACTGGCTTGTTTTGGCTGTCAAACTCCAGTGAAATACAACAATGAGTGTTACAGCGCCAATTTTCAGGCGGTAATCGATGGCGAGATATCCGATAGTATGCCTGGAATTCTGCTAAATGTTACCTCGCTTACCCATGGCATAAATTGGAGCGGTGCATCGGGTCTTAACGATTGGCAGCAAGAAATTTCGCTGCAGGCCGACCAAACATTTCGTATTGCCAGCGTTACCAAAACATTTGTGGCAGCTACGGTTTTGCGCCTTTGGGAGGAAAATAAGCTTTCGCTCGACGATTATATAGCTAAGTACATCTCGGCCGAGCACGCCGCAATCCTTGAGCAGGGAGGCTACAACCCCAGCCAAATTACCATAAGGCACCTGCTCTCGCACACCAGCGGCATGGGCGACCATACCCTTACCGATAAGTACACGGTCGATTTTCTGAAAGATAGGCCTGTTTGGACTCGCACGCAGACCCTAAACGACCTTGTTACCCTAGTTGAGCCTGAAGGCACTATTGGGGGACAGTTCAGCTATTCCGATACGGGCTACGTGTTGCTGGGCGAAATTATCGAGACGATTACTGGCCAATCGATGGGCGATGCCATACTCGAGTGGCTCCAGCTCAAGGAGCTGGGACTGGCCAACACATACCAAGAGGATTTCGATGGCGACTTCACGGGCAATAGGATTCATCAGTATTACCAGAATCAAGACACGTATAATTTTCATCCCTCGTTCGACTATTACGGAGGAGGTGGGCTGCTCTCCACTACCAGCGACCTTAGCCTTTTCTTCCATAGCCTTTTTA
>CAZGQZ010000177.1:0-5713 GCA_964527985.1 uncultured Rikenellaceae bacterium
AGGGTTGAATACTTATTGTTTTCCATCATAAAAACATCAAAGCGCTCTAGTCCACCATTAAAACCCAGCAATAAACCAACTGAACCTTTGGGAACAAAGGTTTTATACTCCACGTTACTCACATCCTGAAAAGCAATTGATGAAAGCGTACTTTTTGCCGAATTTTTATCAACCTGGATAATATCTGGACGGCCAATCCAAAAACCCATGTTTACGCCGCAACGAACATAGCTAGTATCGTTTGGTAAAATGTTTACCTCAACTCCCGATTCCATTTCGGTTTTTGCGCTAACCTTGTATTTACCTGCTGGTAACGATTTTTTGTAGAGAGTTCCAACTTTCATCATTACTACAGCCGAATCGTTTATCATCACAGGGTATTTTAAACCTTGCCCTTGAAGTTGGTAATCGCGATAAATAACGAGGACACCCTTATCCGATTGAGCATAAAGGTTTATTGACAGCATTATAGCACAAATACAGATTGTAAGTTTACTTAGTTTCACGGTTGGCAATTTTTAGGGTTAATAAATTAATAAGGTTACAAATATAGCAAATCGAATTTTTTCGTGCGCAAATAAGGTGCATTTTGGTGCTAAAATATACGCTTAGTTGTACCCAAATTTTTTTATCTTAGTACGGAAAATTTGGGTATTCAACCATTTCACAAAAAAAACAGCTTTTCATGTCAAACATAATTAGCGTAATTAACAATAAGGGGGGGACTGGCAAAACAACAACAGTTCTTAATCTTGGTGCTGCTCTTGCTAAAAAAAAGCAACGCGTATTGCTTGTCGATCTAGATAGCCAGTGTAACCTTACCTCTGCCTTTGGTTCCGACGGAACAGCACAAGGTGTTGGCGAACTCCTAATTGGTAAAGCAAGCATTAACGAGGTAATTATTCCCAATGGAAAGCTTAGCCTAATTCCTGCTAACGAGAAATTGCTCGATTACGAGTATCAGCTCAACAATGAGCCAGGTCGTGAGTTTATGCTTCGCGAGCAGCTCGATAGGGTGGCCGATGATTACGATTTTGTGCTAATAGATTGCCCACCTAGCCTAGGAACCCTATCGACAAACTCGCTAGTTGCAGCAAATCATTTTATTGTTCCCATGCAAGCCGAGAATTTCGCTTTTATAGGTCTTGACAGAATTATGCTTATTTCAGAAAAAGTGAAAAAGCGCATGAACCCTTCGCTCGATTTGGCCGGCATTCTGTTCGTTAAGCTTGCTCCTCGAACAAAGTTTAGCCAGGCTGTTATCCAAAGCCTTTCCGAAAACCAAAACTTTGCTGGGAAACTATTCAATACCTATATTAGGCAGGATATTTCACTTATGGAGTCGGGTGCCTTTAAGCAAAATGTGTTTGATTACGCTCCGAAAAGTAGGGGAGCCGATGATTATTTAGATTTGGCAAAAGAAATACTTAAGCTTTATGGCAAAAAGTAAGCAAACGATAAACGATATCCAAAAGGCGCTTCTCTCAAGCACTCGGTATATTAAAGAGGAGGACAACCTTCCGAAGGAAGATAATCATCCAAAGGCAGGAATTGCTAAAACGGCAAAAGCCGAGGTTAATGAACAGGTAAAAATCGATCCCATTGTTATGAAGAAGATTAAAATACTTGCCTCATACCTTGGTGAAACTAACGATGAAATGGTGAACAAAGCGCTTAACCATTTTCTTAGATTAAAGTCGCTTCAGCTCGATCAGGCCATTCAAAAGCTAACCGAGGAATAGCTAGTCGCGGTTCATCCTCGTTGCTTTTTGTACGCCCTTTATCTTGGTTAACCTGTAAAGCAGGGTTTCAAGATGCTTGGTGTCGGAAACGAATAGCTGAATTTTTCCCTCAAACATCCCATTCGATGAGCTTATGGAGAATGAGCGCATGTTAACCTTTAGGTCTTTGCTAATTAGCTCCGATATTCTGTTTACCATACCCAGCTCATCGAAACCAACAACCTTGATGGTAGTTTGAAACGATGTTTCTACTTTCGATTCCTTCCATTTGGCGTTTACCACTCGGTATCCGTATTTTTGGTGAAGCTGAGCGGCATTCGGGCAACTAGTACGATGAATTTTTATGCCATCCTTAATGGTTACAAATCCAAAAACGCTATCACCAAAAATTGGGTTGCAGCACTTGGCTAGCTTGTAATCAATGTTAACAAGTTTCTCATCAATAATTAGGTAGTCCGACGTAGCCGAAGATTCGGTTTTCTCCTTTTGCTTAGGTTTTGCCTGTTCAACCTGATCGGATGGTGGGACTTCGCCCTTATCTTGCTGAAGCAATAGTCCTTTAAAATCCGATAGGTTGATCTTTTCGGCTGAAATACGTTCAAAAAGCATGGCCGAATTTTTAAGCTTTAGGTGCTTGGTAAGGATTTGAACAGCTTCATCTGTATCCGTTATCTTCCAGTTTTTTAGCCTCCGATATAGCATCTCCTTACCAAGTGAGAGCTGCTTGTTTTTATCCTCCCTTACGCTTTGCTTAATTTTTGCTTTAGCTTTGCCGGTAATTACTTGCTGTAGCCAATCAACTTTTGGTTTTTGGTTTTTTGAGGTGATAATTTCTACCACATCGCCATTTTCCAAAGGGTGCTTAATGGGTACATTGCGCCCGTTTACCTTTGCTCCGGTGCACTTACAGCCAATATCGGAATGTATGTCGAAGGCAAAATCGAGCACCGTAGCGCCATGAGGAAACTTTCGGAGATCGCCGTTTGGCGTAAAGGCAAAAATTTCTTTCTGGTAGAGGTTAAGCTTAAACTGATCGACTAAATCCTCAGGAGCCGATGCAGGTGTTTCGAGTATTTCACGAACTTTAGTAACCCATTGGTCTAAACTTTTATCCTGTTTTATTCCTTTGTATTTCCAATGGGCGGCCAATCCTCTTTCGGCCACATCGTCCATTCGTTTTGAGCGAATTTGTACTTCAACCCATTTGCCCTCGGGACCAACAACCGTGGTGTGTAAAGACTCGTAACCATTGCTTTTAGGAACCGAAATCCAGTCGCGCAACCTTTCTGGGTTTGGAGTCCACGAGTCGGTAATTATGGAGTAAACCTGCCAGCAATCCGATTTTTCAGTTTCAGGAGGGCTGTTAAGAATTACCCTAATGGCAAATACATCGTAAACCTCATCGAAGGTAACCCCTTGTTTCTGCATTTTCTTCCATATGGAGAAAACAGCCTTGGGACGGCCTTTTATCTCAAAGTTGAGGTTTCTTTTCTGCAGCTCTTTCTCAATTGGGTCGATAAACTCTTTTATAAACTTGTTCCTTCGAGTTGTGGTATTTTTAAGCTTACGCAGAATTTGCCTGTACTCATCTTCGTTAGTGTATTTCATGGCCAAGTCTTCCATCTCGGACTTTAGCCTATACAAGCCCAACCTATGCGCCAGAGGCGCATAAAGGTGAAAGGCTTCCCATGCTGTTTTTAGCTGGTAAGCACGTGGCTGATTGCTAAGCGAGCGCATGGTTTCGAGCCTATCGGCAAGTTTAATTAGAATTACTCTGGCATCAGTAGATAATGTTAGTATTAACTCTCTGAAATTTTCTGCTTGCGTTTTGGGATCCTTTGGGTCGAGAGAGGAAATTTTTGACAAGCCATCAACAATGTTCGCAATGGTTTCGTTGTAGCGTTTTTCAATATCAACCAGATTAAGAAGCTTATCTGAAATAGTATCGTGAAGCAATGCTGCAACTATAGAGGTACCTCCAAGACCAATCTCATCAATACAAATGCGGGCAACATCAATAACATGGAATACGTAGGGTGTGCCCGAAGTTGAACGTTTATCTTTATAAAGATTTATAACCTCTTTATAGGCCTTCGATATAAGTTTCACATCACTCGGTGTAACTTTATTCCGGCAAGCTCTGAGAAGTCCTCGGTATCGGTTTATAATTTGCTTTTCCTCTTTGCTAGTCTCCATGGTTTAAGCGAATTGCATATGGCAAATAAAGCACTTTTATTTGTTCAAATATGCACAGAAACGTTAACAAATGCAAAACCGTACTTGTTGCAACGGGTTTATCTATAATGTTAGTATATTTAGGGAAATTTTAAGCGAATGGCATCAAAAGATATTGCGAATAGAATTAAGCAGTTACGTGATAAAATATCCTATCATAATCATCAGTACTACGTTTTAGCCAAACCCGAAATTTCCGATTTTGAGTACGATTTGATGCTGAAAGACCTTGAGGCTTTGGAGAAGAAGTATCCTGAGCTGGCCGACGAGAGTTCGCCTACGCAGCGAGTAGGTAGCGATATTTCCGAAGGCTTTAAGCAGGTAAAGCATAAGTACCCCATGCTATCGCTGGCAAACACATACTCATTTGAGGAACTCGACGATTTTCATAATCGCGTTTCGAAGCTGTTGCAAGAGCCATGGCAATACGTTTGCGAGCTAAAATACGACGGAACGGCAATTGGAATCACCTACAAAAGCGGAAAACTACTACGTGCGGTAACCCGAGGCGATGGGGTTATTGGCGATGACGTTACAGCTAACGTAAAAACCATTCGAAGTATTCCGCTGGTTCTACATGGCAGCGATTATCCTGATGAATTTGAGATTAGGGGCGAGATTTTTATGCCTCATGCCATATTCGATGAACTCAATAGAATTAGAACGAATCAGGGTGAGGTGCCCTTTGCAAATCCACGAAATGCTGCAGCCGGAACACTTAAGCTGCTAAATCCGCAAACAGTAGCTCAGCGCAAGCTCGATTGCTTGCTATACTTTATGCTTGGCGAAAAACTTCCGTTCGACAATCATTTTGAAAACCTGTCTAAAGCCAAGCAATGGGGGTTTAAGGTGCCCGATAGCATAATGCTTTGCCATAGCATTGATGAGGTTAAGCAGTTTATTGCAGAATGGGAACAAAAACGAAAAGATTTGCCTTACGACACCGATGGTGTTGTTGTTAAGGTTAACAGCATTAAGCAGCAAGCTACACTTGGCTTTACTGCCAAAACACCTCGCTGGGCAATAGCATACAAGTACAAAGCCGAGCAGGTTGCTACCAAACTTCTTTCGATCGATTATCAGGTTGGACGCACTGGGGCCATTACACCAGTGGCCAATCTTGATCCTGTTTTACTGGCTGGAACAACGGTTAAACGAGCATCGTTGCACAATGCCGACCAAGTAGCACTGCTCGATTTAAGAGAAGACGATACCGTTTTCGTTGAAAAAGGAGGGGAGATTATCCCGAAAATTGTAGGTGTCGATACTTCGAGTCGTTTGCCTAATGCCAAAGCATTTGATTATATTACCCAATGTCCCGAGTGCGGAACCGATCTGGTTAGACCCGAAGGAGAGGCTAAGCATTACTGCCCGAACCAAGCGGGTTGCCCACCGCAGCTGAAGGGGAGGGTTATACATTTTATTAGCCGTAAGGCTATGGATATTGATGGGTTAGGAGAGGAGACGGTTGAACTCCTTTTTGCAAATGGCTTAGTTCACGATATTGCCGATTTATATTCGCTAACCTATGATCAACTTCTTGGATTGGAGCGGTTTGCACACAAATCGGCTCAAAATGCTATCAACAGTATTGAAGATTCGAAAAAAGCACCCTTTCATAAGGTGCTATTCGGTTTAGGCATTAGGTACGTTGGCGAGACTACAGCACGTAAGCTGGCCATGCACTTTGGCTTGCTAAGTAACCTAAAATCTGCTACCTTTGAGCAGCTAATTGC
>CAZGQZ010000178.1:0-5671 GCA_964527985.1 uncultured Rikenellaceae bacterium
CAATGTTGCCAATGTTTGCCGCTTTGTTGCGTGTTTTTAGCTGCCCCGATTCTATCATCGATATGTCGAGAATATCGTTAATAAGGTTCATTAGAACCTCGCCATTACTCTTAATTATATTGTAGTACTCTGCTTTTGATTCTTCGGAAGAATCGGGATCGGTTAAAAGATACGAAAAGCCAACAATTGCATTCATTGGGGTGCGTATCTCGTGGCTCATATTTGTGAGGAAGGCAGTTTTAAGCCTGTCGGCTTCTTCGGCTCTGTCTTTAGCAATTTTCAGCTCCCAGGTTCTTTCGTCAACCAAGTTCTCCAGATGTTCCTTGTAGTCGTTTAGCTTTTGTTCAACCTCCTTGCGCTGATGAATCTCTTCAATGAGTTGCTTGTTGTGCTTGTTCTTGTCCTTAAATCGAAGGTATATAAAATACGAGAGGCTAATTAGAAATAGGGTAACTATGGCAAGCAGTGCAATCCATATTCTTGCCTTACGTTGCTCGCTTTGTTTTAGCGCCTGTTCTTTCGATAATAGTTCAATTTGGCGTTGTTTTGCATGCAGCTGATATCTCGTTTCGAGTTCGAGGATTAGCTTTGTGTTCTCATCGCTAAAAACGCTATCGCGCAGGTTGCTATGTATTTTAAAGTAGCTGTATGCTCTTTTAAAATCACCAACCTTTGCATGGATTTCCGATAGAGCAAGGCTTATCCTTACCTGTAATCGTTTCGATTCTGTTTCGGAGGCAATTCTCCAAGCTTCATCTTGAGAGGCTAACGCCTGATTGAATTGGTTTTTTAATAAATAGGTTTGTCCGCTATAGTATAGTGAGTTGGCCATTCCTTCGGCGTTGCTAACCGAGCTAAAACTTTCGAACGATTGCCCAAAAAAGGCTAGCGCATCCTCAAATTTTTGCTGGGCAAGGTAAACAGTGCCAATATTAAGTAGCGTATTCCCATAGCTAACCCTATCGTTTTCTTGGCTTTTATAGCTAAGTGATTTTTTAAGGCATTCGAGGGCAAGGTTGTAGTTGCCTGTTTCGGAGTATATTCGGCCCATGTTGTTATAAGCCTTAGCAATTCCATCGTTGTTGTTGAACTCTTCGCTAAGCTTTAGGCTTTTTTGGTAAAAGTCGAGGGCAATTGTTTTCTCGTTAAAGTAAAAGTAAATATTTCCTGTTTCGCGGGTTAGCTCGGCAATTTTGTCTCTCAACTTTAGCTTACCAGCTAAGGTGAAAGCAATTTCGGTATTGTCGAGTGCTTTTTTAAACTCACCAATTCGGGTGTATATTTGTCCGTACACCTGATGCGTTTCAACTAAATTGAGTGTGTCGGTAAGGGAGCTAAATATAGTTTGAGACTGCTCTAGATAGTCAACGGCTAGAGCGTAATTTCCAATAATGCTATATGCTTTTGCTAGTAAAAGTTGCGATTTTGCAACGCTAGTGCTGTCGTTGCTTTCAGTTGCAAGGAAAAGCGCATTTTGGGCTAGTTCGATAGACTCGCTAGGGTACTTTAGCATAATCTGCTCAGCAGACGAGATAAGAACATCGACCTTTTGCTCTTTTGTGGCATTAGCCACTAAGCGTTTTACCGAGTCAGGGTTTATGCTTGTTTCATTGGGCAATGCAATACCATGCAATAGCAAAACTAAGGCGAAAAAAGCAAGAATGGTATGCTTTGGGAAATAGCTCATTGCCAAATGGGTTTGTGGTAAAAATATGAATTGTATTTTTAAAAAGCAAAACTGGTAGACTTTGCAATAAAAAAGAAAAAGAGGGGTGAATTGCCCCTCTCTTCTATGAAATATTAAAGTGTTTTAGTAGTCTTCATCATCTTCGTATAAGTCTTCATCATCAAATTCATCCCTAACATAGCTTAGGTCGATATCATCTAAATCGTCAATTTCATCAAAATAAGCGCGTTTAGGGTTTTTTTCTTTCTTTAGTGGTTTTAGCTTTCGGCTCTTTTTAGCCTCATCTGACAAGCCGTAATCGTCTTTAGCGGGCTTCCGCATTTCCTTCCTTGATTTCATTGCTGAAACAGTTAGTTGTTAAATTGATTTTTAGTTAATAATAGTAATAGTAATTGGCTGTTTCCCTTTATCAAAAGGAACTGCAATTTTATAATTATTTTTCAATTGCAAGCAATTATTTAAAAAAAATAGCAAATATTTCTTACTGCTACAAACATGCTTAAAATCAACTTGTAAGTTATGGCAAAACTGGTTTAATGTCAACTTAAAACGATGATAAATATCATTTGTTCAATAGTACATTAAAATGCACGTTTTTAAACAGCAATTTTGGTTATTCGCTGTAACAATACAATTATTACCTTTGTTTACCAAAACCACATATCGGTATGGACCTGTTACTCAATCCAATTTTTGCCCTTTTTGTTATTATAACCCTTGGGTTTATTGTGGGTAATGTAAAAATTGCCGGTTTTTCGTTCGATGTTTCTGCTGTAATATTTGTAGCACTTTTGTTTGGTCACTATGGTGTTGTAATTCCAAGTGAGATTGAGCGAATAGGGATGGTACTTTTTATTTTTACCGTTGGCATACAGGCTGGACCTGGCTTTGTCGATTCGTTTAAGCGTTACGGACGCCGATTCGCATTGCTTGCCAGTACCATTGTTCTGGTTGGTTTCTTGGTTGCAATTGGTATTATGTATGTTTTTAAAGTCGACTCGGGACTAGTAGCCGGGCTGCTTTGTGGTGCATTAACCAGTACTCCTGGCTTAACGGTTGCAATTGACGCCAGCGCATCGCCTTTGGCATCAATTGGATATGGAATTGCTTACCCCTTTGGTGTTGTTGGAGTAATTGTTTTTATTAAGCTCCTGCCAAGACTGTTAAGAGTAAATGTTGAAGCGGAGAACCAGAGACTTGAAAAAGAGCAAAAGAATAGCTTCCCTCAAATAACTAACGATCACTTTGTGGTTGAAAACGACTCGGCGGTTGGAAAATCGCTAAGCGAGCTAATGGTTCGAAGCATGACCGGAGCCACAATATCGCGCGTGCAGCATAACGATTTGTGTATTACTCCAAAGCACGATACAGTTCTTCATAAAGGCGATATTGTTAGAGCTGTTGGAAGCGACAAGGCTTTAGATAAGGTTGAGCTACTTATTGGAAAACGGGTAGATAAGGTTATTTCGCTTAGCAGCGATTACGAAGTGGAGCAAGTGCTTATTACCAACAAGCGTATAGTTGGCCAAAAGCTAGGCGATTTATCGCTGTACCACAACTACAATGCGGTTGTAACGCGCATTCGCCGAAGCGGAATTGATATTGCCCCTTCGCCAAGTTTATCGGTAAGCTTTGGCGATAAGCTAACCATTGCTGCACCTAAGGAGGTTTTTTCGAACTTGCGCAAATTGCTTGGCAATAACGACAGAATTTTATCAGATACCGATTTCCTGCCTATTTCGCTGGGTATTGTTTTGGGAATTTTGGTGGGATATATTCAGGTTTCTTTCTCAGAGTATTTTACCCTTAGCCTTGGTTTGAGTGGGGGAATACTTATTGTGGCAATTTTGCTTAGTAGCATTGGTAAAACCGGGCCAATAATTTGGACAATGAGTGGTACGGCTAATCAGCTTTTGCGGCAAATGGGATTGCTCCTTTTCTTAGCAGGTGTGGGAACAAAAGCAGGTGAGCACTTAGTTGAAACCGTTAGAGTTTACGGGTCGTTGCTTTTTTTGCTGGGACTTGCTATTACCTTTCTGCCCATGGTTGTTGCAGTTGTGCTAAATCGTTATTTTTTTAAGCTTAATCTTTTTGAGCTTATTGGTACTATATCGGGCGGAATGACAAGTACACCCGGATTAGCTGTGTGCGATTCGTTAACGCCAAGTAATATTCCGGGCAGGGCATACGCATCGGTTTACCCAATTGCCATGGTAGTGCTAATTGTTTTTGTTCAAATTCTTGTCCGACTATCATTATAAACCCTTAGCTTGATGGCCACAGAGATAATTGTTAAGCAGCTACTGATATTTGGTATTCTAATTGGCATTGGCGCAATTGGGTTTTGGCGTAAAGTCATTTCCTCGGTGATGAAGGATAGCCTCGCCAGAATTGTTATTGATGTTACCCTTCCCTTTCTGATTTTTACAACCTTTACCAGCATGAAATACGAGCCCAGCCTAATAAGCAATGGGCTTCTGGTGTTTTTATTGGCTTTTGTCAACCTCATTATTCTTTATGGGGTTGGCCATTTATCCTCAAAATTTCTGGGGCTAAGCTCGGCAAAGCAAGTTGTACACACCTTGCATACAATGTTTGGCAATATTGTGTTTTTGGGATTTCCATTGCTCGATGCCTTATTTCCCGATGGTTTAGGCGTTTTTTATGGGGCAGTTTATCAGCTAGCCTCAAATACCGTTACGTTTACCTATGGAGTTTTTAAGCTGAGTAAGGGATCTCAGCGAGGAGGATGGAGAAGTTTGCTTAACGTGAATACAGCTGCCATTCTACTTGGGGCTATTGCGCTTGCGTTTAGCATAAAGTTGCCATCTGTAGTAAGTACTCCTTTTGAGTTGTTAGGACGGAGCACAAGTCCGCTTTCGATGGTTTACATTGGGGCAATGCTTGCATCAATGAACATTAAAAAGGCAGTTTTTCAGAAAAGTATTTTTATGCTCAGCCTAAACAAGCTAGTGTTGGCACCTATGCTTATTGCTTTTGCATATTTAGCTGTTTTAGGTGCTATTGGTGTCGATATTTCAAAAGTAGCGTTTTTCGTACTAATTTTGCAAGCAGCCATGCCCTGCCAAACCATTGTGGTGGTTTTATCGCATAGGTATAATGGCGATTACGTTTTAGCGGGAGCCAACTTGTTTGTAACAACGCTATTCAGTATTTTGTCGCTACCTTTGGTTTACTTCTGCTTAGAGTGGATTTGGAATTATTTTGGTAGCTTTTGAAAAACTATTGTAAGCTATGACTTGTACTAAAAAACCACATTGGTTAGCAGCATATACAAAATCGCGCAACGAGAAAAGGGTGTACGATAGGCTAATTAGTGAAGGTTACGAGGCTTACCTACCACTACAAAAACGGTTAAAGCAGTGGAGCGACAGAAAAAAATGGGTTGAAGAGCCCTTGCTACGTTCATACATATTTGTACGAATTACCGAGAAAGATTACTATAATGTTTTAAATATTCAAGGCTTACTTCGTTTCGTTACCTTCGAGGGAAAAGCCGCACCAATTCCTTCAAAGCAAATAGATGTGCTAAAAATGCTTTTAGGTCAGCAGGTAGAGGTAGAGGTGCTTGAGCAACAGCTTGAACCCGGCGATATGGTTGAGGTCAGAATTGGATCAATGACTGGGCTTAAGGGCGAGCTTATTACATGTAAAGGCAAGGAAAAGCTAATTATTCGTATCGACCATATTTCGCATGCATTGCTGGTTACCCTTCCTAAGGGGCACGTAGCCAAAGTACTTTAGCCCTTGTTACTGCATACTCAAAATAGTTAGAATTGCTAAAAGCCCCCCTGTTGTTATTAGTACAAATCCGCTGCTGTTATTTTTAACGGCACTCAGATAAAACTGGTTTGGTCGTAAGGTTAAAGCTTCGGGCTTTAGCTGCGATTCTAGCACCTCGTTTGCCCAAAACGATGTGTCGAAATGCTTGGGGTTCGATAGGTTACTATTGGTTGAGTAGGT
>CAZGQZ010000179.1:0-5646 GCA_964527985.1 uncultured Rikenellaceae bacterium
AGTAGCATTTTTGGTATTATCATAATCATATTCGCAATATTTATGCTTGCCAAAACGGGTTATAAAACGCTCGTTGCTCTATACTCTATACCTATACTACTTATTATTGCATACCATATCATCTTTCAAATTGAAATTAGCACAAAAGAGCTGGCCGACTATGGAAATCCAGGAGTAATTCTGCTGGGAGCGCTAATTCTTGCCCATTTACAGGAACGCATGAGGTTCAAAGAATTCTCCCTAAACTATACCCTAAACCTCGAAAAAAACCGTTCGGAAAAGCTTTACCACGAAGTGCTTAAAAAAACCAAAAGCCTCGAAGAAGCGAATATCGATCTCGAGCAAAAAACCCATGAAATTGAAGCACAGCGCGACGAAATACTATCTCAACGCGATTTAGTTATTGAGCAGAAAAAGCATATCGAAAAACAAAATGAAAATTTATCCGATAGCATAGCCTACGCTCAAAAAATTCAGCAAGCCGTTTTGCCAAAAACTGACAAACTCTACGAGAATAATAATGGCCCAAAAGACTTTTTCATCCTGTATAAGCCTAAGGATCTTGTTAGTGGCGACTTTTACTGGGCCGACCAAATTAACGAAAAGCTAATTATTGCCGTAGCCGACTGCACTGGACATGGAGTTCCTGGAGCATTCCTCAGCATGCTTGGCGTATCTTTCCTTAATGAGATAATTAACAGGCAAAAAGAGCTAAAGGCAAACCAAATTCTTAACCAGCTCAGAACTTACGTTAAGGCAACGCTAAAACAAACTGGTAAGCGTTTTGAGACAAGAGATGGCATGAGCATGGGCTTAATTATTCTCGATATGGTTAATATGGAAATGCAATATTCGGGAGCCTACATCCCCCTCTACTTATACCGAAACGGACAAAGTATAATTTACAAAGCCGACAGAAACCCAATTGGCATTCACCATAAGGAAATAGAATCGTTTACAAACCATAGGATACAACTCCAAAACAACGATTCGCTTTACCTTTTCACCGATGGTTACATCGACCAGTTTAATGAGCAAGGGCTGGAGAAGTTTAAAAATTCGCGCTTTAAGAGTCTGATTGCAGAAGTATGTAAAATGCCAATGAGCATTCAAAAAGAAAAACTTGAAGCATCATTCGCAAGCTGGAAGGGAAATCACGAGCAAATTGATGATGTTACGGTTATCGGTCTTAGAGTTTAATTTGTAACTTGCGGAATCATTACGTTTTTCTACCCTGTAACCTTTACAAAAATGAACTCTTTCGGACAAGCTTTTAGAATTTCCATCTTTGGCGAATCGCACGGACAGGCAATTGGCGTTACCATTGATGGCGTTCCACCAGGTATTAGCCTTACGGTAGCCGATTTTTTACCCGACCTCAACCGTCGTAAGGCGGGAGCCAAAGGAACCACTCCCCGTAGCGAGGATGATTTACCCGAAATTGTATCGGGTTGGTTAAACGACCACACCACAGGCGCTCCTTTAACCATATTGTTCCGAAACAACAATACCCAATCGGCCGATTATGGCAACATTGCAAACACTCCTCGCCCTGGCCATGCCGATTTTGCTGCATACAAACGCTTTAAAGGGTTTAACGATGTACGAGGAGGAGGGCATTTCTCCGGCAGGCTTACCCTCGGATTGGTTGCTGCTGGCGTTGTGGCCAAAAAAATGCTATCCAATATAAATATATCCGCAAAGCTAATTGCTGCTGGAGGAAGCACAAATATTGATAAGGCCATTGATGAAGCTATTGATAAAGGCGACTCAATTGGCGGCCTAGTTGAGTGCACAGCCAGCGGCATTCCAATTGGCTTAGGCGAACCATTCTTTAGCTCAGTTGAATCGGTAATTAGCCATTTGGCCTTTGCCGTTCCGGCAATTAAGGGTATTGAGTTTGGTTCGGGATTCGACGCAGCCAACATGCTTGGTAGCCAGCACAACGACTCAATTCTCGATAAAACTGGCCGAACTGCAACAAATAATGCCGGAGGCATAACTGGTGGACTTACAAATGGCAACACAATTGTTTTTAGAGTAGCCGTAAAACCTACTTCAAGCATTGGCATAAAACAGCACACATATAGCATTGCATCGGGAAAAACTGAGGATTTTATAGTAAAGGGAAGGCACGATGCATGCATAGCCCTTCGTGTACCCGTGGTAATTGAGGCTATTACAGCCATTGCCCTCACCGATTTGCAGTTGCTGTTAAAAGCATCATCCCCTACAAATGAATAATTTGGTAAACCAGTAAGCTATCAGCAAAAAAAGCCAGAGCGTTAAAAACTCTGGCTTTTGCTTTTTATCACAGTGACTTTACTCTTTTCCCTCTAGGTAATCTTGCAAATACAAATAGCGTTCAGTTAGCTTACCATCTTTAACAATTGTTGCTCGCTCAACAACTCCATCAACATCATTGCCCACCAAGTGAGAGATAACATTGTCGATAAGTGTTTTACCAAAAAACTCGCTTGCATCGCGAGGTAGCTCGCCGGGAAGATTATCGATAGTCATCATGGTGATGTTTTGCTCACCTGAAAAAGCCGGCTCCTCAGCATTGCGCTTTGGATTAAAATCGTAGAATGGATCCGCAATAGTTGTAGCTCGCAAGGTCGATGGTATTGGGCCAGGCACATCGCAGCTAACATCGGCAATAACCTTAATCTTAAAATCGGGCAATTGCATATCATTTAGCGTAAAAAAATGTGGTGACCTGAAATCCCAGTAATGGCAAGCAATAAACATATCGCTAACCTTTGCATATGGTAAAAAGCATGAGATATAATCCATCGGATGGTTAACCCAATGGTTCCATTCAAAGGCCTCACCATCTTTTCTATGTGCATAGTGCCATGGGTCGAGCCTACAAACCACAGCCTCATCAAACTCTTTGGCTAAAAACTCATCGGGCGAAACCTCTTTAACGCCAACAGCCTTAATTACCTCCATGGCACCCCCTGCAACACGCCCTCCACCAGTTACTACTATTTTTGCTTTACTAAGCTTTATATTTGCCAGCTGCTCTTTCACCTCCTGGTAATCGTGACATGCGTTGGCACGCTTTAAATCGAACTCACCTGTTCGCTTACCATACGCAATTAGGCCGTTATAAGCACCCACAATGCCTGCCCAATGCCCAAAGGCCACAAGGCGCTCGCCTGTTTTAGCGGTTAGGTACTCATGATCGAGCAGTGTAATACCTTTATCAACTATTGCCTGAAGCAGTTTTCGGTTATGAGGTTGCTTTTTGGCAACGTGAGCAAAGAAAAGATAGGTTTTGCCTTTTTTGAGCGCATCAATTTTAACCTCCTTAACACCCAAAAGCAGATCACAATCCGATAAATCGTCCTGCAAGGGCACTCCATGCTGGGTGTACTCAACATCTGTATAACACCTTAATTTGCTTGGCTGTGCAACAACCTCAATGTTCGGAAAAAGGGTTGTAAGCGCTTTAGCCTGAGCAGGAGGCAATACTACTCGCCTATCGGGTGGGGTTTTCGTTTCATTAACTAACCCTATCTTAAATTTTTTTGACATATTACAATAATTTATATCGATTATAAATACAACCAAATTCCGCTAAAGAATGCATCTTAACATTCTTAAACCAATTTTTGCGAAGGTATTAAAAGAAACCCTAATAATCAAAGGCTAAAAGCAACATGGCAAAGGTAAGTTACAGCAATTCATATTCTTAATTTAATGGCTTGAGTAGAATAACAAAAAGGTTATATCATTCTATTTATGTGATAATTAATCGCGAAATTACAATCATTAAACCTAAAAAATACCGCAAACGATTTAGGCGATTAGCCTTAGTGTTAACTGCTTAACAACATTTCGTAATTCATCTTTTTTACTTACCTTTGTTTGTCGAAAAATCCCATCATGTAACTTATTACCAACAAAATACACTTTTAAAATGGCAAAAAACAAGAAGTTTATCACCTGCGACGGTAACTATGCAGCATCGCACATAGCATACATGTTTAGCGAAGTTGCAGCCATTTACCCCATCACACCTTCATCAACAATGGCTGAGTACATTGATGAATGGGCTGCTTTTGGCAGAAAGAATATTTTTGGAGAAACTGTTAAGGTAACCGAAATGCAATCGGAAGCTGGTGCTTCTGGTGCGGTTCACGGTGCTTTACAAGCGGGCGCTCTCACCTCAACCTTTACTGCATCGCAAGGGTTGCTGTTGATGATTCCAAATATGTATAAAATAGCTGGCGAGCTTCTACCTGGAGTTTTCCACGTTTCGGCACGTAGCTTAGCCGCACAGGCACTTTCCATTTTTGGTGACCATAGCGACGTAATGAGCACTCGCCAAACTGGCTTTGCTTTACTTGCTACAGGTAGCGTTCAGGAGGTTATGGACCTTGCTGCTGTTGCTCACCTCTCATCAATTAAGTCTCGTATTCCTTTCCTTCACTTTTTCGATGGTTTCCGCACATCGCACGAAATTCAGAAAATTGAAGTTCTAGAAACAGAAGAACTTGCTGGCTTAGTTGACCGCGACGCCCTTCAAGCTTTCCGCGACAGAGCGCTTAACCCAGAACATCCTGTAACTCGTGGTACGGCTCAAAACCCCGACATCTACTTCCAAAGCCGCGAAGCTGCAAATAAGTACTACGATGCACTTCCTGACATTGTTGAAGATTACATGAAGCAACTCTCTGAAATTACCGGACGTAAGTACGATTTATTCGATTACTATGGTGATGCTAACGCTGAGAACATTATCGTTGCAATGGGATCGATTACCGATACCATTAAGGAGGTTGTTGATCACCTTAACCAAAAAGGCGAAAAAGTTGGACTTATCGCCGTTCATCTATACCGTCCGTTCTCTGCCAAGCATTTCTTTAAAGCATTCCCCAAAAGTACTAAGCGTATAGCTGTACTCGATCGCACTAAAGAAACTGGCGCAAACGGCGATCCTCTATACCTCGACGTAAAAGATCTTTTCTACGGAAAAGAGAATGCTCCTATCATTGTTGGCGGACGCTACGGGCTTAGCTCAAAGGATACTACTCCTTCGCAAATTATTGCCGTGTTCGATAACCTTAAGATGAAGGAACCAAAGAACCAGTTCACAGTAGGTATTGTTGATGATGTAACCTTTAAATCGCTACCTCTTGGCGAAGAGATTAGCTTGGCCGATAAGGGTACATTCCAAGGTAAATTCTACGGATTAGGATCAGATGGTACCGTTGGGGCAAACAAAAACTCCATTAAAATTATTGGCGAAAATACCGATAAGTACTGTCAGGCATACTTCTCATACGACTCAAAAAAATCGGGAGGTGTAACGACATCTCACCTTCGCTTTGGCGACAAGCCAATTCGTTCGCCTTACCTTGTGAATACTCCTGATTTTGTAGCTTGCCACGTACCAGCATACCTTGGTAAATACGATATGCTTAAAGGCATTCGCAAAGGCGGTACATTCCTTTTAAACAGCATTTGGGATGTTGAGGAAACTAAAGCCAAACTTCCTAACTCAGTAAAAAAGGTGCTTGCTCAAAAAGAGGTTAACTTCTACACCATTAACGCAACGGTTATTGCCGAAGAAATTGGTTTAGGTAACCGCACCAACACCATAATGCAAAGTGCCTTCTTCAAAATTTCGGAGGT
>CAZGQZ010000180.1:0-5611 GCA_964527985.1 uncultured Rikenellaceae bacterium
TTTTCGGGATTGTTTTTCGCTTTAAAACGCTAATTTTACCCTATTAATCTATTCGCTATTTACGATGAAAGGAAAGGTACTAAAATCGACAGGAAGCTGGTATACGGTATTGGGTGAAAATAGCCAAAATTATAAGTGCAAGGTAAGGGGAAAACTCCGCTTAAAGACAATTAAAACGACAAATCCTATAACAGTAGGCGATAATGTTGAGTTCGACCCTGAAAACGATGATTCCACTGGTAATATTACCGCAGTTATTCCTCGAAAAAATTATATAATCCGTAAATCGTCAAACCTATCGCGTGAAGCCCACATTATTGCAGCCAACATCGATCAGGCAATACTTGTTGTTACTGTTGAATTTCCTGAAACAAATTTGGTTTTTATCGACAGGTATTTAGCAACGGCTGAAGCATACCAAATTCCTGCAATACTGGTTTTCAATAAAATTGATCTGTTAGAGGGTGAGTTCGAGGAAAAGCTTAGCTATTACATGTCCATTTACTCATCGCTATACCCTTGCTATAAAGTTTCAGCTAATACAGGTATTGGCGTTAATGACATTGCTTCTGTTTTGGAAGGGAAAATAAGCCTAATATCGGGTAATTCGGGAGTAGGGAAAAGTACGCTAATCAATAGAATTGAACCAAAGCTTAAGCTAAAAACGGCCGATATTTCGCATTACCACCTAAAGGGAAAACATACGACCACATTTAGCGAAATGTTTCCTTTAACCAATGGAGGATTTATAATTGATACTCCGGGAATTAAAGGTTTTGGATTAGTAGATATGGATAAGCGAGAAATATTCCATTTCTTTCCTGAAATATTTGAGGTTTCGGCACAATGCCAATACAAAAACTGCACCCACGAGCACGAACCCGGATGTGCAGTAAAAAAGGCCGTTGAAAACGGCCTAATAAATCCTTCGCGCTACTATAGCTACCTTAGTATACTGAGCGATGAAGAGAATAAGTATCGACTTTAAACCATCGCTGGATTAACACACATTACGGGAATTTTTGCGTTATTGGCAATAACATACTGCTCTTGTGCGCCAAAAATGTAGTCGGTAAAATCGAGGTTTGGCGTGGTCATTATCAAAATTAAATCGGCCTCAATATCAACTGCAAGTTTTATTATCTCTGCTGAGTAACTTCCCCCTTTGGCTGCACTATGAACTTCGAAGCTTAGATTGTGTGCCTCGAAATGCTTTTTAGCAAAAGCCAAATTATAGTTAATCTTTTTCTGTATTCCCGAATCAGTTGCATGGGGTAAAAATACATGAATACGAGAGTTGAACTGCATTGCTGTTTTGATAGCCCAGCGTAAGCGCTCCTTTTCGTTTACCCTATAATCTAAGGGGAAAACCACATTCTCGAAAATCCTTTCAGTTGTTGGTGCATCCTGTATAACTAGGTAGGGAACATTTGAGCCTGCAATAACCTTAAGAGCCCGGCTACCGGTTAACTTTTGAACCCCGGTAATACCATGTGTTCCCATTATAACCATGCTTGCCTCAACATCAAACGCATGCTCACTTATGGTATGGAATATACTTCCCTCCTGAACAATTGCCCTTACGTCTATTCCATGCTTTTCTTTTATTCTTGCAGCATCGGCCTTGAGCTTTTCGTTCGCCTCTTTTTCGGTAAGCTTTCCTTTGGAGAAAAGGCCACCCGACTCAACCACGTGGATTAGATCTATACTAAACTGGTCGGAAAACTGTCCTATTTTTAGGGCGTAAAGAAGAGCGTTTTCGGTTACGGGACTAAAATCCCATGGGACTATTAATTTTTGACACTGTAGTTCCATGACCTTAAGGGTTTTAGGTAAATTTAGACTTTGGTTTCAGTATATAAAATTATGAAAGTTTGCTTAATTACAACACATCAAAGGGAAAATAATTAGCAATTGCTAAATTTAGTATTGATTATTGAAGAGTTCTCCAAAATCACATAACCCTAATTGCCCTCACTGGGCAGATTGCTTCAGTCTGTTTTACGAGATGTAAGAAATCCCTATCGATAAAAACATTTACTTCACTTTTAGTCTCATCACCATTATCAATAAAAGCAACCTTACCATCGGCCTTTGAGAGTGTCCATATTTCCGGTGCCAGTGAAACACAATAGCCACAGGCTATACAACGCAATCGGTATAGCTTTACTGGAAAAGTAAGCATATTAGGCTTTGCCATAGTATGGTTTCCTAAAAAAACTATTGAAACTGACTTGTTTGCCTACTTGAGCGAACTACCTGCCAGCAACTCTTTTACTTTAGCTGTAATTAAGCTCGGAGCCAGATCGTTCATGCACGCATAATCTTTTCTGTAGCATGGCTTGTTCCCGAATACTGAGCAGGGTCGACAAAACAGATTAAGCTGAATTGCATTTTCGGGATTTTGTTGCCATCCGTAAAAACCGGCGAATGGATGTGTTGCGCCCCAAATACTAACAACCCTCACCCCTGAAAGCGTAGCCAAATGCATGTTTGCCGAATCCATTGAAATCATTACATCTAAATTTGCCATTACCTCTAACTCCTCATCGAGCGAAAGTAAGCCTGCTAATGAATAAACATTTTCGCATTCGGATGCAATTTTTTCGAGGCTTTTCTGCTCGTCTCCTCTACTTCCAAACAGAATAAGGGAAATTGATTTGTCAGCCGAAAGCTCATCAATAACCTTTTGCATAAGGGGTAAAGGATACATTTTACCTTTATGCTTGGCAAATGGTGCAATCCCTACTAAACGTTCTTGCTTAGCTTTCTGAAAGAGAGATTCGTATTTTAAAAGATTGGGCTTTGAGGCAAAAACACCATTAAAACTTCTTAGGCTTTTTAATGGCAACCCAAGTCTTTTAAAAACACTAGCATATCGCTCAACGGAATGCTCAACTTGAACTAATTTTTTATTCGATTTTCGTGTAAGTTTCTTTTTGTCGGCTCTTCCCTTGTTTATCGTTTTACCTTTTACTCCTACGAACAGGAACAGGAATCGGAGAATTTTTGTGCGCAGCACATCGTGCAAGTCGGCCAAAGCATCCCAGTCTTCAACCTTTTTTAAATCCCAAAAAAGCCTTACAATTCCCCATAAACCCTTGTGTCTGCCTTTATCATCGAGTTTAATGAACTTAACGTTGGACAAACTATTAGTTAATGGGCCAGCAAACCCTCTCGAAACAAAGGTTATTTTAACATCGGGGTAATCTTTAGATAGCGCCCAAAAAACGGGTATGGTCATTGCCACATCGCCAAGTGCGCTAAACCGAAAAACCAGAATGTTTTTACTATTGTTAATCAACGTTATCTACTTCTTAGCGTAAAGCACAGGGTTAAGTGCTGGATCGTTATACATTTTCATTTGACGGTACACCTTCATGTAAACATCACCAGACTCTATGTTTTTAATTAGTTGGTCAATTGCTGTTGAAAGATCAACTCTTTGTTCAAGTAAAACGTTTAGCTTTTGCTGGCACTTCTCAATATGATCGGCTGAAACGTCGGTTCTAACAACCTCCTGTTCCATGTGATAAATTTTTAGGGCTAAAATCGACAGCCTATCTATTGCCCAAGCGGGGCTTTCAGAGTTTATTGTGGCGGTTTGCTTAGGTGTAACATCTTTATACTTGTCCAAAAAGTAGCTATCTATCATCTCAACTAGATCTGTCCTATCTTGGTTTGAAGCGTCAATTCTTCTTTTGATGGCAAGAGCCTCAACTGGATCAATGTTTGGGTCGCGAATTATGTCCTCTAAATGCCACTGAACTGCATCTATCCAATTTTTTTGAAACAGCCTGTATTCAATTGTTCCAGTTTGGTAAGGGTTTTTGGGCAATGCATCAACATTATCCATAGTGTGATAATAATTTGTGCAGTCGCTAAAAATTTTGTTACACAGCTGGCTAAACTCCATGATGATTAGTTTTAAAAGAATTAATAGAAAATTTATTTATGCGGATAAAGGTAAGATTTTTTGAAATAGTTTTACTTAAAATCATCTACCCGAGCTTGGGTAAAAATAGCATTAGAATTTATGCGTGTTACTAATTTGTTTTTACAGGAACTATCCTGTAGACCTTATCGTTACGCCTAACCAAGGAAGGGGTTAAAAAGGAGCACTTTACACCTTTTTCGCAAACGTCAACCGACTTATCCTCAACCCTAATATCAGCGGCTGAAAGCTCAACAACACCAGTTGTAGGTCCTATTATAAGTAGCTTATCGTTCTTATATAGCTGGCTGGCCTCGACTTTTACCTCGGCTACACCAAGATTTGAAAAAAAGTTGGTGATTTTTCCAGCATAAACCTTTCTCTCTGTAGCAACGCTGCCATATTCGTGGCTCCACTCACCAAGCTTTTGACCCAAATAGTAACCATTCCAAAAACCTCGGTTAAAAACTTTGGATAAACGCATCGTCCAATTATCAATCATTGACTGATTGTATGTTCCCTCGGCAATTGCCTCAACTGCCTCTTTGTAACAGTTCGTAACAGTTTTTACGTATTCAGGGCTTCGTGCCCTTCCCTCTAGCTTGAGCACTGTAACGCCAGCATCTAAAATTTTATTCAAAAACCCTATAGTACATAGGTCTTTGGGTGACATGATGTACTCGTTTTCAACCTCTAGCTGATCGCCAGTATCTGTGTCGGTTAAAGTATATGAACGACGGCAAACTTGCAGGCAAGCTCCCCTATTAGCCGATGAATTAGCCTGATGAAGACTCATGTAGCACTTGCCAGAAATAGCCATACACAAGGCTCCGTGGGCAAAAAGTTCAATCCGAATAAGTTTGCCGGAAGGCCCTACAATATTTTGCTCTCGAATGTTTTTGGAAATCTCTGAAACTTGGCTCAACGAAAGTTCTCTTGCCAAGACAACTACATCGGCCCATTGGGAGTAAAACTTTAACGACTGGGTATTGCTAATATTTAACTGTGTTGAAAGATGTACCTCTAACCCTTTTTCGCGAGCATAGAAAATTGCAGCCTGATCACTTGCAATAATTGCCGATATTCCAGCACTTTTCGCAGCGTCAATGGTCTTTTTCATTGGCTCAATATCATGATCGTACAAAACGGTATTTACCGTTAGGTAGGTTCGAACATTATGCTGTTTACACAAGCGAACTATTTCGGGTAGATCATCAATCGTAAAATTTACTGTTGATTTAGCTCGCATATTTAAATGACCAACGCCAAAATACACAGAATTTGCACCTCCTTGAATAGCAGCCATTAACGACTCAAAGTTGCCGGCTGGTGACATTATCTCAATATCGGCTGTACGATTAATCATGATTTGTTGCTATGTGTTGAATAAAAAGGTAAAACCAACGAAATTGATTTCAGAATTTGGTTACAAAGATAGTGCTTTAGGAGAGAAAAAATGGACTATACCGGAATTGGTGCCTACTTAAAATCAAGCTGACTAAAAAATTGGGTTAACACCATCCAGTACTCCTTATGGTTTGGGTTACTTTCCCAAAGCGCTTCAGCACCATGCCTACCTTCACCATTCGATGGCCTAAAAAGGGTGAGATGCTTCTTTCTTACATCGCCAAGAAGTGTTGACATATCGGAGTATTCCATTTTTGTGCTTAAGCCAAG
>CAZGQZ010000181.1:0-5553 GCA_964527985.1 uncultured Rikenellaceae bacterium
CATACAGCTTATTGATATGGTTTATCTTAAAAAAGCATTGTAGCATAGCCAGCTTATTACAAAGGATATGTACAACAAAAGTGCGCTCGTCATCCATTGTTTTAAAAACTAAAGCGAACAGATAACTTCAACTTTTTAATTTAACGCTGCCAGCCTACAACTAACAGGAAGTGTGATTTATACAACGCACATGCATAACCTCTAGCTAGCAAAATTGATTAAAACCGTGAAAACCTCATTCTATAATTCTTCGTATATTTGCTTAAGAAAATATTTTAAAAATGACTGCAATAGAATTGAAGAAGTTGTTGATACATAGGATAGCTGAAATAAATGACGTGTCTTTTTTAAAAGCTATTAAGACTATTCTTGACACAAAATCAGAATCCCAAACAATAGCACTTACTCCGGAACAACTTTATGAAATTCAGGAATCAAAAAAGGACGTTGAACAAGGTCTGTTTATTGAACAAGTTGAACTCGATAAAGAATTTAATAAGTGGTTAAGCGCAAGATAATTTGGTCGAATAAAGCCAAGGTTAAGCTTTTCGAAATTCTTGAGTTTTATACAAAGCGAAATAAAAGCACTGCTTATTCAAAAAAGTTATATAAGAAATTTTCCAAGGAACTAGTCCTACTTAATAAACAGCCTGAAATTGGAATTAAAACAGACCTAGAAGGAGTACGAGGATTAATCGTAGAAGAGTACATCCTTTTTTACCAAATTTATCCCGATATGATTGTTGTTCATACTGTTTGGGATTGTAGGCAGAACCCCGACTCACTTAGAATAAAATAAACAACTTTTTACTAGCAAAGAGAACCCACGCTACCTCGCAATTGACTGAGTCGAGACTGCTTGCGCCTGTCTGCCCTGTCTGGCGATAGGTAGAGCAGGCAGGGACAGGCAATCTCCCGCATATTGGCAAACCGGTTCGAACAGCAGCAAGTGCTAGCACATCATTTGTAAACATAACCACCAAACTGCCCATTTATCAAAATATTTTGATAACTACAACCTTAATGCGTACCTTTACACCACAGTAAACACGAAATGGGTATGCAACACCATATGCACTGCCCCAAAACCTAACTCAAATTCATCAATGGGAAGATCACAAGATTCATTTAACAAAAGAGAAAACGAAAAGAAAAGACAAAAGAAAAAGAAGGACAAACTACAGAAGAAAGAGGAGCGCAAAGCCAATGCCGACAAGACAAAGGACTTTGACGATATGATAGCCTACGTTGATGAGTTTGGTAACATTACCGATACCCCACCCGACCCGAAACAAAAAGAGAAAATAAAAGCCGAAGATATTGAGGTTGGCGTTCCGAAACAGGAACCAATTGACCCTGCCGATCTTATTCGAAATGGGGTTGTTACTTATTACAACCAGTCGAAAGGTTACGGATTTATTAAGGACTTGGACTCACAGGAGAGCATCTTCTTCCACGTAAACGGACTGCTCGACGAGGTTCAGGAGCGCGATAAGGTTACCTTTGAAACCGAAATGGGACAAAAGGGGCTAAATGCCATAAAGGTTGCCCTTTTAAACAAATAGCCATTCCCACATAATACAATACTAAAGGGGCAAGTTTACTAAACTGCCCCTTTTGCTTGCGATATAGCTTGCTGAAACCCTAGCATAAGCTCGGCAAAAACCTCCTTTACTGTAGATATTTTATTTGAAAGGTATGCATTGCTTCCAGCAAACGCGTAACCACTTTTCATGTTGCCCTTATAGGCATTGTAAAGTGCTGCAATAATACAGTACGGACTCTTAGTGATATCGCACGTTTTTATACACTGAAATGGGCACTTCAATGGCCGTTTTAAACCTAGCATTACCTTCTCAACAAAAGCATTGCGCAATGCCCTCCCTGGCATACCTACGGGGCTTTGTATAATTTGAATGTCGCTTTCTTTAGCGTCAATATACGACTGCTTAAAGGCCATTGCGGCATCGCACTCAAGGGTGGGAACAAACCTCGACCCTAGCTGTACGCCCCGCGCTCCCTTTTGCATGATATTGTACATATCCTGACCGCTGTGTATTCCGCCCGCAGCAATTACGGCTATCTCTTGCTGATACTTATTCTCGAAAGCGCTAACCTCATGCACAACTGCTGGAACTAGTTCTTCGAGCGAATACCCAGCATCTTCAATTTGGTTATTCTTAAAACCAAGGTGCCCTCCTGCCTTTGGACCCTCAACAACAATAGCATCGGGTAAATAGTTGTATAGCGTTTTCCACTTATCGCAAATAATTTTTGCTGCCCTTGCCGATGATACTATCGGAACAAGCTTGGTTGTGCCTCCGGGTTTTAAAAATTTTGGAAGATCGAGCGGTAAGCCTGCTCCCGAAAAAATTATATCTACCTTTTCGGATATGGCCGTTTTTACTAAATCGGCAAAGTTCGACATGGCAACCATTATGTTAACCCCAACTATGCCCTTGGTTTTTTCTTTTGCTAACCTAAGCTCCTTCTTAAGCCCTTCAATATTTGCCTGAACAAAATCGAGGGCGCTATTACGATGAACCAACCCTAGACCTGCAGCCGAAATTACGCCTACACCTCCCTGGTTGGCTACAGCAACGGCTAACCCCGAAAGGGAAACGCCTACACCCATACCACCCTGAATAATGGGTATTGGAATTGTTAAACCACCAATTTTAAGCTCTTTTGTCATATACTTTAAAATTAAAAACGGAGCTAAGGTAGCTAAACGGTTGACCAAAACATAGGTAGGCAAACATAAAAACAGCTAAATAATGCTATTCATCCTCCCAATTATTGATACCAAGTAAGCATAAAGCTTGCAAAAGCCAGTTTATTTTTGTGATAATTATCTATATTTGCTAATGAGTGCACCTGCTTAGAAGCCTAAAACAAACCTAAAGTAAACCTAAACCTTAATGATTACCAACAACATCACCGAACATCGCCATTGCTTAGAGTGTGGAGAGAAGATAGTTGGGAGGGTAGATAAAAAATTTTGCTCCGATCAATGCAGAAATACCTACAACAACAAGCTGAACAGCGATGCAAACAACACCGTTAGGAATATAAACAACGTTTTGCGCAAAAACCGGCGGATACTTGCCGAGCTCAGTGGACAATCGGAAAAGGCTATGGTATCGAAAGAAACACTACTTAGCAAAGGGTTTAACCTTACCTACCATACGCATACCTATACCACAAAAAAGGGCGATACATACAGGTTCTGCTACGAGCAAGGCTACCTATTTCTTGAGGATAAAAACCTCTACCTGCTAGTTACGCACAAAGAAAAAGGATACGAAACTGTATAAGGCGCTAGCTAATATCCTCTATCTGTTTAAAGCCCTCAATATCTGTCACCTTTATTGGGCGACCATTCTTAATACCTACCCCAATAACCTTTGCTTGTACCACAAGTTTGCTGTCTGCTGCTCGGTGGATAGTCTGATTAAAAACCACCCTAAGGTGCCCTTCCTTATGCATGCTTGAGCTAACAACAAACTCATCGCCACTTGTAAGCGATTGCTTGTAATCAATTTCGATGCGACTAACCACAAGATCAATCCCTTCGGTATGCAGTTTGGCAAAATCAATCCCCTTCTTCAATAGGAAAGTGTGGCGCGCATGCTCTAAATAGTTCAAATAAACAGCATTATTTACAATGCCCTGTAAGTCGCACTCATAATCGCGAACGGTTAGCTCTAATCTGTCTTCAACCATTTAAAATACGGGTTTAAAGTGGTGCCAAATAACGCATCAAAAGTTATCCGCTTCTATACTTCTTAAAAACAATATTATAAACAGCTACAAAAAAGTATTTAATATCGGTCCAAAGCGGACGCTTGGCATAGGCATCGAGGTACTTTAGCTCCGAGGCCATTATCTCATCTAGGGTTTTGGGGTTATCGGCATAAAAAGGTGGGATTAGTCCTGGTCTAAACATGGTTCTCTTTTCCTGTAGCTCTTTGGTGTAAAGGCTAAAATAGTGTTTGCTTAAGGGCCTAACTCCAACAATTTTCAAATCGCCTTTTAGCAGGTTAATAATCATGGGCAACTCATCAATCCATAGCCTTCGCATAATTCGGCCAAGGGTTGAAATACGAAAATCGTCCTTAAACTTCCCTCCCTCCTCTAGGTTGTGCTTCTCAAAAACATACTCTTGCAAATACTCGGCATAGGGATGCATGGTTCGCATTTTATAAACCTTTATCTCCTTGCCTCCTTTCCCAATTCTCCTAAGCTTAATGAGTGGCCCATAGGTTGCCTCTAGGTCATACGCAGGCAGCTTCACCTTTCGGCAAACAACGTAGAAATGATTGTCGACAAACTCCTCGTCAACCACCTCGAAACCGCATGAGTATAGCCTACCCAACAGTTCAGCTCGTGTAATCACCCTGTTTTCGCCACGTGTTAAAAAGAAATACAGACCTTTAGTTAGCGTAAACTTTGGCAATACCCGTTTAATAATGAAATCAACTGTGTAATAAATTAGGTTGATTACAGGCGGGAACTTTTTTAAGATCCTCTGCTTTCGTAAATTTTTTGTTTCGGCTCTGCAAACAAATAAACCGCCCTTGGGTAGCTTATTATTTATCGATTCGAAAAACTTGTTTATCCAGCGTATATCGTTTACCCGTTTTAAGTTGATGATGGTATTAAAAAAATGCGATGGTTGGTTGTCGATATTAAACCTAGTGGTGGTTGAAACAATTAGGGTTGACTCAACGCCAAGGTTTAGTATGCGGTTGAAGTATTCGTAAACATCTTGGCCTAGCTCTTCTACAATCGATTTTTTTATGGTTTTTTTTCGGGCAGCATCAATGGGACGTTCCGTTTCGGCTATAAGCTTATAGTCTTTTCGTTTTTTACCTTTTAGGCTAACTGGTTCGTCAAAAATTTCGTGGCTTTGCTTAAACAGGTACCAAACGCCAAAAAAGATATACTCAAAAAACGTAGCAAAGCCAATGGTGCCAAAAACTACTATCCGCGAAAAAGCATACGAGTAAAACGTGAACATTAGCACTGCAAGCAGGGCAAGCGACGAAGCATTGCTTAAAAAGATTCGCTTTGCAAGAGGGCTAAAATCCTTCCCTTTTGACTGAAACTTACCAAATAGAAACGATGAGGTTAACCAGATTAAATTAAAAATTGCAAAAGGGATGAGATTTGACTCAACGTAGCTAATAATTTCTGTGGATGGCTTAAATAGCAAGCTAATGCAAAACGATGCTAAAAAAATTAGCAAATCAACCACTATAAGCCATATGCGAAGTGCCATTAAGGTTCTTTTGTTTGTGCTAATATAGTGCTTTTATCAGGGTGAAAAAATGATTTATGCTATTTTTATTCGACTACAAAATGGCTAGAGCAAAACTGATTTTGCGAAACCTTGGTGTTACAACTCTGCTCAAGATCATCAATGGATATCCTCTTAATGCTATCTTGTTTACAGCTGCTGAATAGCTTTAGCTGGCTCATCCTGTTTGCCAGATACTCCTGTTCGGTTTGACCTGGTGTGGGTACAAGTATTGCCGAACGCTTAAGGGT
>CAZGQZ010000182.1:0-5543 GCA_964527985.1 uncultured Rikenellaceae bacterium
CCACGTTTTAACCAAGTTTTATACTTAGTAGATTTTTTAGCATGCTCAATATCAGAATTGCTCTTATCAATTTTCTTTTCCAATGAACTATAGTTCACTTGGGTTGAAGTTTGCGAAAATGCAGTAACAACAACAAATGATGATAGTAGGATTAAAAAAATTCTCTTCATAATTCTCATTTTAAGTTTTAGTATTTAAAATTTCTATTGTTCTGAAATATCTTCTTCGTTAATAATAGTTTCATCAGTTATATTCTGATCTACAATTTCAACATTCTCTTCATCATCAGCATCAACCTTTGCTACTGCGGCTATCGAGTCGCCATTTCGAAGGTTAATTAGCCTCACTCCTTGAGTCGCCCTACCTGCCAATCGGACTTGAGATACAGCAAGCCTTATGGTTATGCCGCTTTTGTTAATAATCATGAGATCATTATCGTCGGTTACACCTTTCATTGCGATTAGCTTACCTGTTTTTTCGGTGATATTAATAGTTTTTACACCTTTACCTCCCCTATTGGTAATTCGGTAGTCCTCAATATCGGAACGCTTTCCATATCCTTTTTCCGAAACTACAAGAATATCAATGTTTTCCTCTTTATTTACACAAACCATGCCAACCACTTCATCATCGGATGTAAGGGAGATACCTCTAACTCCTCCACCCGTTCTGCCGATTGGACGAACAAGGCTTTCGGGGAATCGTATTGCTTTTCCATTTTTAGCAGCAAGCATCATATCGCAGCTGCCATCGGTCAGGCAAGCTTCCAGCAACTGATCGCCCTCTTTAACCGTAATAGCAATCACTCCATTTTGCCTTGGCCGGCTATATGCCTCAAGTGAAGTTTTCTTAACCGTACCTTTCTTTGTACACAAAATGATGAAATTGTTCCTCACATATTCTTCATCATTTAGCTTCTTAACATTGATATATGCCTTAACATTATCTTCGGGTTCTATGTTAATCAGGTTCTGTATTGCCCTTCCTTTTGAGGATTTTGTGCCCTCAGGGATTTCGTATACCTTTAGCCAAAAGCATCTTCCATTCTCGGTAAAGAAGAGCATTGTATTATGCATTGAGGCAACAAATAGATGCTCAATAAAATCTTCGTCACGCGCTGCTGATCCTTTTGTGCCAACTCCCCCCCTAGCCTGCAGACGATACTCAGTTAGCGGCGTTCTTTTAATGTAACCAAGGTGCGAGATGGTGATGACAACATCATCATCGGCATAAAAGTCTTCGGGGTTAAACTCTTCTGCATCGGGTATAATCTGTGTTCTGCGCTCATCACCATAACGCTGTTTTACCTCAATTAGCTCATCTTTAATAATGCCCATTTGCAGGGTCTCATCTTGTAATATATTACGGTAATGTTCAATCATTTTTAAAAGCTCGGCATGCTCTTCTTTAACTTTATCTCTCTCAAGTCCAGTTAAACTTCTTAAGCGCATGTCGATAATTGCTCTGGATTGCACTTCACTTAAACCAAAGCGTTCCATTAGCTTCTCCCTAGCTTCATCTGGAGTTTGCGCAGCACGAATTATGGCAATTACCTCATCAATATTATCAATAGCAATTAAGAGGCCTTCTAATATATGCGCTCGTTTTTCGGCCTGATCTAATTCGTACTTTGTTCGACGTATAACAACTTCGTGCCTATGCTTAACAAACTGATGGATTAAATCTTTAAGGTTAAGCAATCGCGGACGACCATCAACCAGGGCAATGTTATTAATTGAGAAAGTTGATTGAAGTTGTGTTTGCTTAAAGAGGTTATTTAGCACCACATTTGCAACTGCCTCTTTTTTGAGGATTATTACAACTCGGGTTCCTTGTCTATCCGATTCGTCGTTTATGTAGCTAATGCCTTCTATCTTCTTCTCATTAATTAGATCGGCAATTTTTTTAATCATATCCGCTTTATTCACCATGTAAGGCGTTTCCGATACGATTATCTTTGCTCTTCCGGTTTCAGTTTGCTCAACCTCAGTTTTAGAACGGATAACAACCCTTCCTCTACCCGTTCTATAGGCATCCTTAATGCCCTGAATGCCATATATTATTCCACCTGTTGGAAAATCGGGACCATGAACGTACTTAATAAGCTCTTCGATATCTATTTCAGGATTATCAATATACGCACAAGTTGCATCTACAACTTCGGAAAGGTTATGAGGAGGCATATTAGTAGCCATACCAACGGCAATTCCTGATGCCCCATTCACTAGAAGTAACGGTATTTTGGTTGGCAGAACTACTGGCTCTTCAAGTGTATCGTCAAAATTAAGCCTTAAATCAACCGTATTCTTCTCCAAATCGCCAAGCACATCATCAGCAATTTTCATCAAACGTGCTTCGGTATAACGCATGGCTGCTGGGCTGTCGCCATCTATGGAGCCGAAGTTTCCCTGTCCTTCTACCAAAGGATACCGCAATGACCATACTTGAGCCATCCTAACCATGGCATCATAAACGGAACTATCACCATGAGGATGATATTTACCAAGTACCTCTCCAACTATACGAGCTGATTTTTTGTAACTCTTCCCTGAGCTGAGGCCTAAACCCGACATGCCAAACAGCACCCTACGGTGAACTGGCTTTAACCCATCTCGCACATCAGGAAGTGCTCTTGAAACTATAACCGACATTGAATAATCAATGTAAGCTGTCTTCATCTCCTCCTCAATATTTACAGCTTTAACTCTCTTATCTTCTAACATTTACAAAATATTTTTGGTATTAACAAAAGATTTCATTTTGAAGCACTTTGCTCTAAAAAATTAACTCGCTAATTTACCATTTTATTAGATAATCTCTGAACTTTTTTATGAGTATTTATCAACATATTTCAAGGCCATATTTTTATGTATTCATTAATTAAACTACTGTAATTATTGCATAAATTGAGAACAATCAGTTGGTATTTCTGTTATTCTATATTACTTTAGTAACGAATTTTTTCATGCATTTATGGACTATAAATATTCAAATAAAATAAAAGAAGTACTGGGCTACAGCCGTGAAGAAGCCGTACGCTTGGGTAATCAAACTATCAGAACCGAACATCTTTTCCTTGGGATTCTTCGCGATGGTGAGGGAACAGCCATTAATATTCTGTTGGAGTTAGGATTGGATTTAGCTGAAACCAAGAAGCTTATTGAAGCGGAGATTCGTAGTTCTGACAACAAAAGCAACACAATTGATCCCGATAGTATCCCCTTAATTAAGGATGCTGAACGAGTACTTAAGCTAGTAACCTTAGTAGCTCGTGAGCTAAAAAGCGATACAATAAGTACAGTTCATCTGCTTTTGGCTATACTAAAAGATGAAAATAGCATTGTTACCCAAATACTAGGTGAGAACAACATAGACTACTTTACCGTGAAAGCCGAACTTAAACCCGAAATTATTGAAGCCAAAGCTGAATTCTCCGATGAGGACGATGAACGCTCTTTTGGTTCGCAGCGTAACCCACAGCAAACGCCTGGCAAACCTGCCAGCGACACACCTGTACTCGACAATTTTGGCATTGACCTAACTAAGGCTGCTGAAGAGAACAGGCTAGACCCGATTGTTGGGCGAGAGCGAGAAATTGAGCGAATTGCTCAAATCCTTAGCCGTCGGAAAAAGAATAATCCTATACTTATTGGCGAACCAGGTGTTGGAAAATCTGCAATTGCCGAAGGCTTGGCTCTCCGTATAGCAAAACGAAAAGTATCCCGAATACTATTCAATAAGCGTGTTGTTACCCTTGATTTAGCCTCAATTGTTGCCGGAACTAAGTATAGAGGCCAGTTTGAGGAGCGTATGAAAGCAATTTTAAACGAGCTCTCAAAAACAAATGATGTAATTCTATTTATTGACGAAATACATACCATTGTAGGTGCAGGAGGGGCAACAGGCTCGCTCGATGCAGCAAATATGCTAAAGCCGGCGCTCGCAAGAGGTGAGTTACAGTGCATTGGCGCCACTACACTTGACGAATATCGCGAACATATTGAAAAAGACGGTGCACTGGAGAGACGTTTCCAAAAGGTTATGGTTGAACCAACCTCGCCTGATGAAACCATCGAAATTCTGAATAAGATTAAGGAACGTTACGAGGATCACCATAACGTTTCGTATACCCCAGAGGCAATTAGTGCCTGCGTAAACTTAACAATGCGCTATATATCCGACAGGCATCTTCCTGATAAAGCCATCGATGCACTCGACGAAGCTGGTTCGAGAGTTCATATATCAAACATTAAAGTGCCTGAAAAAATATTAACCCTTGAGAAGCAAATTGAAGAGGCAAAAGCAGAAAAACTAAAAGCAGTTAAAAATCAAGACTTTGAATCGGCAGCCAGCTTCAGAGACAGAGAAAAACAGTTTCTTGAGCAGCTTGAGAAAGAGCAACAGCGATGGGAACGCGAGCTTATTAAGCATCGCGAAATTGTTGATGACGAAAAGGTTGCCGAAGTTGTTGCCATGATGACGGGGGTACCCGTTCAACGTATAGCCCAAGCTGAAGGCACCCGTTTGCTTAAAATGGGCGAAGAGCTTAAGGGCGTTGTTATTGGACAAGATGAAGCCATAAATAAAATTGTAAAATCAATTCAGCGTAACCGAGCCGGTTTAAAGGATCCTAACAAACCTATTGGAACATTCGTATTCCTTGGCCCAACTGGTGTTGGTAAAACCCAACTGGCAAAAGTTTTAGCCAAGTATCTTTTTGACACAACCGACAACCTTATTCGAATTGACATGAGTGAATACATGGAGAAATTCTCCGTGTCAAGGCTAATAGGCGCACCTCCCGGCTATGTTGGGTACGAAGAAGGGGGACAGCTTACCGAAAAGGTAAGACGAAAGCCCTATTCGGTTGTTTTACTTGATGAGATTGAAAAGGCTCATCCCGATGTATTCCATATTCTGCTTCAGGTACTTGACGAAGGACAGCTAACCGATAGCCTTGGCCGAAAAGTAGATTTTAAGAATACGATCATCATCATGACTTCAAACATTGGCACTAGGGAACTAAAAGACTTTGGACGAGGTGTTGGTTTCCGATCGACTACTGAATCGGCATCTAACGATTACGCTAAAAGCGTAATTCAGAAAGCGCTTAAAAAAGCTTTTGCCCCCGAATTCCTTAACCGTATTGACGATGTTGTTATGTTTAACTCGTTAACCCGTGAGAATATTCACCAAATCATCGACATTGAGCTTAAAGGCCTATTTGAGAGGATACATAACCTGGGGTATAACATCCAGCTAACTAACTCAGCAAAAGATTTTGTCGCTGAAAAGGGTTACGACGTTCAGTATGGTGCGCGACCACTAAAACGAGCCATTCAGAAATACCTTGAAGACGAAATGGCTGAGGTAATAATTAAAAGTGAAATTCAAGTGGGCGATACCATTCAGGTAGGCTACAGCAAAAAAACTGATGAAATAACCATAAAGATTAAAAAGAAGGATGAAAAGGAAGAGGTTAGCTCCGATTCCGAAAACGCATAGAAAAAAGCGCTCCAATTATGGGGCGTTTTTTATTATTC
>CAZGQZ010000183.1:0-5494 GCA_964527985.1 uncultured Rikenellaceae bacterium
TGGGCATTTCGGGGGTTAACTTCTCGGTGAACAGCGGCTCTTCATCAAAATCAGCAATTGCCGAACCCGATGTTGAAACAAAAATACCATAATGCTCTTGGCGGTAATCCTCAGTATTTGCCGTTGGCCTTACATTAAAAGCAAGTATAACTTGCTCATCGGCAAATTCAGTTAGGTCAATTTCTGCGGTAATTAGCCAATTGTCAACATCTAACGGGTCGCCATCCCACGATTGCGACCTCATTTGTCCGTCGCCCTCACCTGGCGACCAGTACCAGTTTAGCCCATCGCCATCGGAATCAACGGCTAACCAATCGTCGGGCAGCCAAGTATCTTCTGTAGCAGGGCCTTCGCCATCAAAGGTTTCAATAAATAGAGTCTCCTTAAGCAATAACCTAATTGATTTTGTTTCTGTTAGCTTATTATAGTAGTAATCGTTATCGCTTGTAATGTTTAACGAAACAACATAATTCCCTTCATCGAACAGGATTGCTGTTGGATTTTCCTCCTCCGAAGTAAAAACCTCTGCGGTATCGGGAGGGGTTACCAAACCCACATACCAGCTATAGGAACTTGCCAGTACCGATTGGTTTTCAAATTGAACTTCGAAAGCGCTTACTGTACCTGATTCGGTTTCAACATCTACCAGATTGATAGTATATGAGAAATTTGCTTGGCTACTTGGCTCAGGCACGGGATAGTCGTTATTGTCGCAGCCATATAAAAAGGCCATTGCCAATAGGGCTAAAGCAATACTTTTATTTCTATTTTTCTTCATGGCTAAACTATTTTACGATTTAATATCCAGGGTTCTGATCATCCTGATTAATCTTGTTATTCGAAAGAATTTCAGTTTGAGGAATTGGGAATAGCAGCTGGTTAGTGCTTGTTACATTCGGGAGGACCTCAACGGCTTTTCCAAATCGAATTAGATCGAACCATCGATGCCCGTCAAAGGCAAACTCGAGCCTACGCTGCTGCAAAATTTCGTCCTTTAGCTCCTGCAAAGTTGCTGCGTCGGTTTCGCCAATGCCCGCTCTCTCGCGAACCTCATTAATATCAGCAATAATACTACTGAGTACTGGGGTTTCCTTGTTGGCCTCGGCTTCGGCTCGAATTAGGTACATTTCTGCAAAACGAAGCACAATAACATTGTCGGAACCCTGCTGAACATCGGAGTATTTAATAACGGCTGACGATTCAATCTCAGTAGTATCTATAGAAGCAAGCAGCCTCTCGTCATCCTCGGGATAGCTGTACACTAATTCAGTGTAGGGGCCAAATTCGTATCGGCCAGTAGGTGCTGGTGCAAAATACTGAGCAATGCGGTTGCCATCCTGCTCGTTAAACTCTATTTCGAAGATTGATTCGACCGAGAAAGCCTCTTGAAAAATTGTACCGTAATAATCTTCGAGCGAGAAACCATATGCACTATTCTCAATAACATCGTTGGCCGCAGTCCATGCATTTTCGTAATCGCCAGCATAAAGATATGCTCTAGCAAGTAAGGCTTTGGCTGAAGCGGGAGTTGCTCTTCCCGCTTGCGAGTTTAATATTAATGAATAGGCATCCTCAAGTTCATCAATAACAAACTGGTATATATCGGCTTGTGGAGTTCTTGCCACATGCAAGCTTTCGCTAGCATCGAGAGTTGGAAGCGTACGTAAAGGAACCCCTCCAAATAAACGAGCCAAATCGAAATAGCACAAAGCCCTAATAAACATGAGTTCACCTTTGTAGTTGCCTAAGTCGTCGTCGCTTATATTCTCTACTCCGGGCAAATAGTACAATGCATTGTTAGCCCTATTGATTACGGTATAAATGCTTGACCATATATTTTCAACCAAAAATAGGTCAGAGCTTAATGAGTTATTGTTTATTGCACCATAATCCTGCGAGGTTCCTCGCCAATCGAGATTATCGGCCAAAAGATCGGGAACTATAAGGTAGTCTCTTCCGTAGTACGATGCGCTTTGCAATCCGTCGTAACAGCCCATTAAAGCGCGCTCTAAATCATTGGCATTGCTTATTGCCCCTTCAGCCGATATCGACTGAGATGGCTCAACGTTAAGCACATCGCATGCTTGCGTTAAAATTGCCAATAATGTTGCTATAAGTACTATTTTTTGAATTTTCATATCGAACAATTTTACGAGTTTAGAAATTAAGGCTAAGGCCTAAAGTAAATGCTCTTGCCTGTGGGTAGGTAAAGAAATCGGTTCCAATTCGAACGTTATTCTCACCGGCATAGTTCACCTCCGGATCCATACCAGAGTAACCTGTTAGGGTAAATAGATTTTGTGCCGTAACATATGCTCTAATAGCATCGGCATAAACCTTTTTGGCCAATTTGTTGGGTAATGTGTAGCTTAGGGTAACATTTTTAACCCTAAGGTACGATCCGTCCTCAACAAACCGAGACGATAGCCTGTTGTTTAGGTTGGGGTCGGTTTTGGTTGCACGCGGAATATCGGTAATATCGCCAGGCTCTTGCCAGCGACGTAAAATATCGGTTGTTTGATTGTCGTTTCCTTTAAGCGATTCAACATAAATACGGGTTCCGTTGAATATATCGTTGCCGTAGCTAAACTGTAAGAATATGCTCAAATCGAATCCTTTATAGCTAAAGTTATTGGTAATACCGCCAAGCATTTTAGGGTGAGGATTTCCTATCACCTTTTGGTCGGCAGCAGTTATTTCGCCATCTTCTTTAATATCAGCCCAAACACCATCGCCCGATGAGGGATCAACTCCTTTCCAAACGTATCCCCAGAATACGCCAATTGGCTCATTCTCAATTAGCGCGTTATTACCTCGTCCAAAAAGCTGCAGCTCATCGCCGTATAGCTTAGTTATCTCATTCTTGTTAGTCGACACGTTAAGTGAGGTTGTCCACGAAAAGTCTCCTTGAAAATTTTCGGTGGTTAATCCAAACTCAAAGCCCTTATTTGTTAGCTCGCCAATATTATCGCTAATAAATGAAAACCCAGACGAACCGGGGAGTGTTCGGTTAAGCAAAAGGTCGGTGGTATGTTTTGTGTAGTAGTCGGCATTGAATGTAACCCTATCATTAAACAATCCCAAATCAAGGCCAAAGTTTACCTCTTGAGTGGTTTCCCATTTTAAGTCGGGGTTAGGCAGCTGAATGGGAACAATACCCGACGAGCCTAAGTAGTTATAGCCACCACCGTAAAGGCCTAGCGAAGCAAAAGAACCTATTCTGTCGTTACCCGTAATACCAAAGCTAGCACGCACTTTTAAATCGCTTAAGGCATCAATATCTTTTAGGAAATCCTCTTCGGATATTCTCCAAGCAGCAGATGCAGATGGGAAAAAACCGTACTGGTTATTCTCTCCAAAATTTGATGACCCATCGTAGCGGACATTGGCCGTAAATAGGTACTTATACTTGAAGTTATAACGTACTCGGGCAAAAATTGAGTTGAGTCCACTTAAAGTTTGCGAGGCTGTACCCTCGGTTTGTGCTGCCGATGCAATATACTGAAACTGATCGCCAGGAAATTCCTTACCCTCAACGTAGCTATTTCTGCGTTGATACTGTTCAAAGCTATAACCAGCAAGTGCATTAAGGTTATGCACCTCGGCAAAAGTATTTGAGTAGCTAAGCGTGTAGTTGTTTGTTATGGTAAGCACCTTGCTAAAGGCTTCAATACCCAGCCCGCTATAGGTTGCCCCTTGCCGTGTAGTAATGGGATCGTAGCTATGCTCGTTAAGGTTTAGGTAATCGAACCCGAGCTTAGCATTAAAGGTTAGCGCATCAATAAATCGGATTTCAGCATCAATATTACCAATATTTCTAAAGCTATTAGCCCGGTTTGTGGCTTCGTTTATTATGGCAACCGGATTTGCATAAGGACCCGACTCATCATAATTTCCATCGGACGCATAAACGGGATGAATTGCTGGTAAAGTAATGGCATTTGGGAGAGGTCCGTGTAACGATTGGTCTCCCTCGATTCTGTTATTAAGCGAATTTGATATTCCGTAGGATGCCCCCACCTTAAACCAGCTAGTAACTTTATGGTCGAGATTAACTCTCCCGCTTAGCCTCCGGTAATCGGTTCCACCAATAATTCCTTGCTGATCGAACAGCGTTCCGCTAATAAAAAAGGTGGTTTTTTCATCGCCACCATTAAGCGAAAGCTCATAGCTTGAAATTGGAGCATTTCGAAAGATTTGAGAAAGCCAATCGGTATTGTATGGCGGATTGGCAACTTGCTCGGGGGTAAACTCTGCGTTACCTCCGCTTGAAATGTTTAGCTCATTTCTATATTCCATCCATTGCTCTGCATCTAGCATGTCAAGTTTTTTTGCTACCTGCTGAAAGCCAATATATGAGTTAAACCTAATTTTGGTGGTTTGTGCTTTGCCCCTCTTGGTTGTAATAAGCACAACCCCGTTTGAGGCTCTTGCTCCGTATATTGCTGCTGCAGATGCATCGCGAAGAATAGATATTGATTCGATATCGTTGGGGTTAATGTCGCTAACAGCGCTAATCCCTTGGCCCTGAAAGCCTACCTGACTATAGTCGCCCGTATTAATTGGAACACCATCGACAACATACAAGGGTTGACTACCAGCAGAGATTGAACTGTTACCACGAATACGAACAGACATGGCTGCTCCGGGTGTTCCTGAGTTTTGAACAATGTGCACACCCGAACTTTGTCCTTGTAAAACGTTATCAATAGACTGTATTGGCCTTTCCTGCATTCCCTCGGTACTTATGGCACCAATTGAACCGGTAAGCAGCTTTTTGCTCTCACTTCCATAGCCAATAACAACTACCTCCTCAAGGCTTTTGGCCTCTTGCTCAAGAAAAACCGATAAAGAAGATTTTCCTGTTACAGAAACCTCTTGGGAATTATAGCCAACAAAAGAAAAAATCAGGATTGGATTAGCTTCGGCTACTTCAATCGTGAATTTTCCATCAAAATCGGTTACCGTACCTTGGGTTGTTCCTTTAATCATTACGTTAACGCCAGGCAGCGTTTCCACGGTTTGGGCATCACGTACTATACCCGAAACGGTTACTCTTTGCTGCTGGCTCTCGTTATTCCTAATAGCAGTTAGCACAATTTGCCTACCTTCAATACTAAAGCTTATTGGCTTGTCTTTAAAAACCACCTCAAGGGCATTTTCAAGCGGCAATGCGCTAACGGATAGCGATACCCTCTGGTTTACATCAATGCTTGTGTTTGAGTATAGGAACGAGTACCCTGTTTGGTTTTCAATTTCAGCAAAAACCTCCTTTAGGGTTAAGCTCTTTACATCTAGCGTAACACTGGCATTTTGGCCAAAGGTTGGGCCAATTAAAAACATTGAAAATACAATGCTTATAAACCACAACCTTACAATTTTTACGCTCAATTGTTTATGCTTCATACAAACTAAGTATTTAGGGTTATTAACAATGGGTAATAACTAGCGCCTAGCATCTAAAGCAGATACTATTACGCTATTACCTTCAATT
>CAZGQZ010000184.1:0-1815 GCA_964527985.1 uncultured Rikenellaceae bacterium
GTGGTTCGCCAGCTTCGTAAAAAGATAAATATTACAATAACCACAAGAAAAAAGGCAATTAGGATTGTATCCCTTACCTCTTTAACTGCTTTTCGGATTGATGTAGTAATATCCAAGGCTACATTCACACGAATATCGTCAGGCATTTCGCGCTTCATAAGCTCTAACCTTTCGTATACATTATCGGCAATTTCAATGTAGTTTACACCAGGTTGTGAGGTAAGCGCAATACCAATTTGAGGCGTTCCGTAGTTCCCTCTTAGTAACGATCGCTCATTTTCGGGAGCGAGTTCAGCTCGTCCAACATCTTTTAGTTTAACTGGAACTCCCTGAACTTCGCGGATAATGAGGTTATTAAAATCGTCCTCGGTTTCGAGCCTTCCTAGCGTACGAATTGACAGCTCGGTAAAGTACCCCTCAATTGTTCCTGTTGGAAGTTCGATGTTTTCACGGGTAAGAGCCAATCGAATATCTGATGGAGTAAGCCCGTATGCTGCCAGCTTATTTGGATCGAGATGAAGGCGCATGGCATAGCGTTTCTCCCCCCAAATACGCACCTCGCTAATGCCCGAAACGGTTTGCAGTCGTTCCTTCAACACGTTATTTCCAAAGTTTGATAAATCGAGTAAGCTACGCTGATCGCTTTGCACGGTAAGCACCATAATGGTTTCGGCATCGGCATCGGCCTTGCTAACTACAGGCGCATCAATATCGGGAGGTAAACGCCTCACTGCACGCGATACCTTATCGCGTACGTCGTTGGCTGCTGCTTCCATGTCGACGCCTAGCTCAAATTCAACAGTAATTGAACTACGACCATCGGCGCTGGATGAAGTTATGGATTTGATACCCGCAATACCGTTAATGGCTGCCTCGAGAGGTTCGGTTATTTGTGCCTCAATAACATCGGCATTGGCACCAACATACGATGTGCTAACCGAAACAACTGGTGGGTCGACACTGGGGTACTCTCGAACGCCCAAATAGGTATAGCCAACCAAACCGAAAATAACGATGATTATTGAAAATACTGAGGCCAAAACTGGCCTGTTTATGCTAACTGTTGATAGATTCATGTGAATACTGCATGTTTAAAAACTATAATCCCAACAAATACTTTATTTAAGGCTGATTCAAATATGCTGTCTACCAGCTATCAACAATTGTTGTTGATACGGGTGATCCCTCACGCACCTGAAGCAGGCCTGTAAGCAAAAGCGTATCGCTAGGGCTAATGCCCGAAACTATTTCAACGGATGTAGCGGTTCGCACACCGGTTTCAACCGGGACAAAGGTTGCTTTACCGTTCCGTGAAAGCACAACGTTTTGACCGCCCAAAACTGGAACCAACGCATGAGGTGGTATAAGCATTGTTTTAGGGCTTCCGTTTATAGTGAACGACACCCTAGCAAACGAACCGGGTAAAAGTTCACCCTTAGGATTTGGGCACTTTGCTCGAACCTTAAGCGCACGGGTTTGTAAATCGATAACCGATTCGGTTGCATAAATTGTTGCCTTGTATTCGGTTGGATAATGACCTAGTGCAAAGGTAACCTCCTTGCCAATTTTAACCCCGTAAGCAAAACGCTCAGGTACCGAAAACTCGAGCCTCAAAGGATTATCCTGTATTAAAGTGGCCAAAATGGTATTTGCACCAATGAAACTGCCTGGGCTAACATGTCGAAGTCCAATTCGCCCATCGAAAGGTGCTCTTATCTCAGCTTTCTGAATTTGGGCCTCGGAGAGTTTTATGTCGGCTTTAATACCATCCACCCTATTCTTAGCCACATCTAAATCTTGTTGGCTCAAGGCATT
>CAZGQZ010000184.1:1915-5422 GCA_964527985.1 uncultured Rikenellaceae bacterium
ATCTACCACATACGCCTCAACCACTAGGCCTGCTCGAGCACGCTGACTTTGTTTTGCATCCTTTTCGTTACCGCTACAGGCCGATAGCACCATTGCTAAAATTGCTACAACGAATAAACTGTGTCTTAACATATAAGTATTGAATAATGTTGATATTATGTTATGCTAAGATAAGACAAGAAACAGGTGAAAAGGTTTACATTTTCGATTTAAATTTAAAAACGAGATGCTATTAGGTATCCGTTCTCGCTGTATAATCCGTCAGAAAATGCATTGCAAATGCGAACCCCAATGAATTTAGGAGTATGTATTTACGATGAAGAGCGTATTAAATTTTCTCTCATCGCATCAATAAAAGGAAGATGCAGAAAGCTAGTGGCTATCAATACCCATTTTCATAAGGTAAAGATGCTTTAGCGTTTTGGTTATCTCATCCATGTACTCATTAACAGCCTTAACGCTTCCGGGTAAAGTGTAAACAAATGCGTTGCCCATTAAACCAGCAATGCCACGACTTAGCAGTGCGTTGGGCTTTTCGGTGCCATACTTCACCCTAATGAGTTCCATTATTCCGGGCAGCTCTTTATCGAGCATATCTTTAACAACATCGGGGGTAATATCGCGGGGACCAATTCCTGTGCCACCTGTGGTAATTACAAGATCATAGCCAAGTTCTTTAGCCTTAAGGAGGTTGCCACGTAACATTCTATCGTCATCGGGAATAACCATAGAATCGACCGTATGCTCCCATTTAATTGATTGAAAAAAATCGTCGACACGATTGACAACCGCTGGGCCACTTCTATCGTCGTATTCGCCCTTGTAAACCCTATCGCTTAGCGTAATAACCATTACTTTGTATACTCGAGGAATATACTCGAGCACATCGCCAGGTTTTAGCATTCCCTCACGCTTAACCCAAACAAAAATTCCCTCTTTGGGCATTACGCAATTTCCCACTTCGCGGTATATGGCACAGCTGTCGCCGTGGCATTTTTTGCCAATTTGAGTTACCTCCAACTCAACATTTTCGCCAACAAACCTATCTCCTGGCTTTGTGTTTACAAGCTCTAAACCCTCGGTTGTAATATTCTCGGCAAACTCACCGAAATTAATCTCCCTACCCGCAAGCTTTGCAAACCTATCGAAGCTCTCCTTGCCTAACATGCTAACCTGCCGGTGCCAGCTACCTGCATGGGCATCGTTGGGAATTCCCTTTTCGGTAAGTTCAATGGATTCAACAGGCTTTTTAACGGTACCTTTTTCGGTTGATATATTAACTGATAAAACCTTTATTTTTTGCATCGATTGAAATTTGATTTTCTAGTATAACATTCGTAGCTAACCAAAGCTAGCCTACAATATCTGTTTTGGTTTTGTTTAAGAGTTTTACCTCACTTATCACCATTTCCTTATCAACAGCTTTACACATATCGTAAATGGTTAGCAATGCCACCGATACGGCTGTTAACGCTTCCATTTCAACGCCAGTTTGCCCAACACAGCGAACAGTACTATTTACCTCAACACCCGAATCGATTAAGGTAGCCTTTACGTCAACTTTAGTAAGAAGTAATGTATGACAAAGCGGAATAAGATCGGCGGCACGCTTGGCTGCCTGAATTCCGGCAACTTCGGCTATAGTTAGCACATCGCCTTTTTTCATGCTGTTCTCGCGTATGAGCTGAACAGTTTCAGGCTTTAGCCTGATAATGCCATTTGCATTAGCCTCACGCAGCTGATTTGGCTTTTGCCCTACGTCAACCATGTTGGCCTTACCTTGCTCGTCGATATGTGAAAATGATGGTTTCATGATTTTTTAGATCTTGTTAGTTAAGCCATTAACCTCCAATATTGTAAAACTCGCCTGTTGTACTAATGCCTCCACAAGCAGGTTTATTCTCAATAGCATTTATAATTGCCTGCCTTGCTCCAAGCTCTCTAACGTTATACCCTATATCGCTAAACAGGCATGGTTTAACAATTCCGTTTGCAGTTAGGCGAAGCCTATTGCAATTAATGCAATCGCCGCCCTCACCCCCTTCAACAATTCCGTGAACACCAGTATCCAAGTCCATTAAAGGGATGAAACGTGCCATAAATCCGTTTTTCTGGGCATACTCCTTCACGAGTATTGCATCGGGTTCGTTAGATGATTCCTTAACCACGCAGTTAAGTTTTATTGGATTAAGTCCAACCTGCCTTGCTACTTCAATTCCCTCTAAAACATCCGATAGTTCTCCTACACGTGTAATCTGGCGAAACTTATGGGGATTAAGCGTATCGAGGCTCACATTAACGCGCATTAGTCCAGCATCGAAAAGAGGTTTGGCAAATTGCTTAAGCAAAACGGCATTGGTAGTCATTGAAAGATCGGAAATTCCATCAATTTTTGAAAGCATGGCAACCAGATCAACAATTCCCTTTCGAACAAGAGGTTCGCCACCAGTTAATCGCACCTTATTCACCCCCATTGCAACCGCTGTACGAGTGAACTCTACAATCTCGTCGAAAGTAAGAATATCGCTATGCTTTAATAGTTCAACCCCCTCGGCAGGCATACAATAGGTACAGCGTAGGTTACACCTATCGGTTACTGAAATGCGTAAGTAGGTAATATGCCTTTTATACTGATCGAACATTGACCAAATCTCCTTTTTTAAGTTGGCTAACACCAATAGGTACCATAACCATAAGCTGCGCCTGTGCTAAGGCAAATATGTGTGCCGATCCATGATAGTTTAGCAATTCCACTTCGCCATTGCCATTCACCTTTGCAGGGGCTAAGGCTAATCGTTCTGAGCGCTTTCGCTGATAATCATGTGCTAATGGCATTCTAAGCAACTCTCTCTGAGGACTTGAAGCACCCATTAAACGCCGAATTGCTGTGCGCACTAACAAATCGAACTGAAATAACGATGAAACCGGATTGCCTGGCAATCCAAATACTAGCTGTTTACCCTTAACCCCAAAAAGGGTTGGTTTACCGGGTTGTACAGCAATGGTTTGAAACTTTATATCAACACCTAAGCCATTTAACACCTTGGGTACGTAATCAAAATCGCCCATTGAAACCCCGCCAGTAAGCACAACAATATCGCTTTGCGATAGCGCGTTAACTATTGCCGTTTCGGTTGCACTTTCGGTATCGTCAACTATTCCTATGTAAATGGGTATAGCACCAGAGCGAATTACTTGAGAATAGAGCTGATGGCCATTGCTATTTCGTATTTGACCAACATTGGGCTTTTCGCTTACTTCAACCAGCTCGTCGCCAGTAACCAAAATGCTAACCTTGGGCATAGCCGATACAGCAACATAACTTACACCTACAGCAGCTAAAATAGCAATATGCTGAGGTTCGATAAGAGTACCTTTGCTTAAAACCCTATCACCTTCCTTAACATCCTCAGCAAATATGGCTATGTTTGTTTTAGAGTATTTACCAGTAAAACGAATGGTTTGCTCGTCAATTTCATCAACCTCCTCAACCATTATCACGCAATT
>CAZGQZ010000185.1:0-5374 GCA_964527985.1 uncultured Rikenellaceae bacterium
CTTAAAGGGATTATTTTGAGCGAGAAGCTAAACCGAGATATTCGCCTATTCGATGAAGCGATGAGAAATTATTCGGAGAATAGCTATGCCAAAGCATTGGAACTTTTCGCTCAAATTGTTGAGGAGATACCAGAGAGGCCGACCCATGTTTACGGATACTCATTTTATAATCTTGCTCGCATTTGCTGGCAAATTGGGGAACGCGATTCGGCTCAAGAGTGGGTAAAACAACTTGAACTATCGAGTTTACCCAACAAGCAGTATTTTTTACGAAACTTAGAAAAGGAATTGGTTGATTAGCTAGTGGCTAATTTCAACGTAATGGAAGGGTACGTTTGCCATGTCGGAGAGTTCCTCTCCGGCTTCGCGAAGCTCGTCATCATCCTCATCAAAATACCAGTATAGTTTAAGGGGGATGTTGCTCTTTTGCATGTCGCTTAGCACCAGAATTATATCGTAAATGAACTTTGCCGACGAGCTGTTAAAGTAAATAAATTTAAACTTAAAGGTAACGGGTTCAATGGTTTGTACAATTTTTATTTTTTCGAGCAGCCATTTCTTATACTCTTCAAGCCAGCTAACAAGATTCATATAGAAGTCGCGTGCATTTTCAGGACGAGAGTATCCGCCAATCTCAAGGATTTGCTCCTCAGGATCGAAGTATACTTTTGGGTTAACCGTATTTCCTTCAAATACTAACGTTTCCATAAACGATTATAAAATTCTGTTGCAAGATATGAAAAGAGGTTCAAAAAATCACATAATAGCTACCGAATAAAATGCTTTTTGGTGAATGCAAAAAAATCGTTGACAGATGGTTGGTTCCTGTTGATATATCTAGCGCAACTTTTTGTTGTATAAAGAAAGCCTCTATATGACATAGAGGCTAACATTTGTTGGTTTAGGGTTACAGTTAGGGTAAATATGATATAAAATTAAAATTGTAGCCAAGCATATCGGCAATTTCCTCTCCCGATTCCATTATCTCATCGTCGCCTTCTTCGTAGTACCAGTTAACCTCAATTTTATTTCCCTTCGACATAAACTTCATGAACTCCAGCATAATATCGAGTAAAAATTTTGAGGAAGCAGAGTTAAAGTAGGTCATTTTGAGGTTAAGAGTAAGTATGCTCTTTTCGAAATTGGTGTTTTGGCTAAGCACTTTATCGTTGTAATCCTCAAGCCATTTAAGAATAGGCTTGTAAAATCCAATTACGTTTTCTGGCCTGGAAAATCCGGAAATTTCAAAAACGCTATTCTCCGGATCAAAAAACACCTTTGGTGTAAACTCTGTTGGTTCTATGTATAGTGGTTCCATTAGCGCTGGTGTTTATATGGCAGAATTGTGTAGAATTGAAACGTTGATTGTAAAGTATGAAAACTCATCGTTTACGTTTTCGAACTTGTAGTTAATCTTATTTTCAGAAACCTTGGCAATATTAATAATGCCAAGCCCAGCACCACCTTTGGGTGAAACGTTTCCGCTTAGTATGGTTAGCTTGTATAAATCCTTTAGCCCTTCGCGGTTAAGCGAGTTTACCTTGTCAAGTTTATCTTTAAGTGGGCTAATTTTGCAGGTAAGCAAGCTGTTTGATGCAAACAGAGAGAACTCTTTATCGTCGAGGAAGAGTGAAAAACGGGGTTGATAATCGGAATTGCTGCTGATAATATCTTGGTGCTTGTAAATGTTCTCAAGGCTTTCAACCATTGCTGAGTACACCTTCTTTTTTACCGTAATGCTCATTCCTTGCTTATCAACAAAGGCCGACATTCTGTTGAGTAAAAAACCAATCTCTTCGTAGCTTAATGGGCCGTAATGTGCTAGAATATTCTCTTGTTTCGTCACCTCTAATTCGGTCATTAATTATAATTCTAAAGTAAAGATTTTTTATCTTTTTAAAAATAAAAAACTGACTTTTTTCAGATTTTACATGCAAATGTATCTTTTTTTTCTAAAACAAGAGTATGGTTGTGCATTTTTAATTATAAGTGAAACAGTTACCCCACCTGTAGCTAGGCTTGTCATCGTTGCTTATGCATGATGTAAGCTGTTACAGGTGGGGTATTGATATTTTAAAAATAGTGTTTTAGGTGCTCCTATTTCACTATAGTCATTTCGTCAACTAAGTGCTTAGCTCCTGCATACTTATCTATAATAAATAGAACGTAGCGAATATCAACGCTAATGCATCTTTGTAGGTCGTCTTCAAAAATAATATCGCCACTCATGGCTTCCCAGTTTCCATCGAATGCGCAGCCAATTATCTCGCCTTTGCCATTAATTACAGGGCTTCCTGAGTTACCTCCGGTAATATCGTTGTTTGTGATGAAAGCAATTGGCATATCGCCGTTTTCGAGGGCGTAAGGGCCAAAATCTTTGTTATTGTATAGCTCCTTAAGCTTTTCGGGCACTACAAACTCCCAGTTGTTTGGATCCTCTTTTTCCATAACGCCTTTTAGGGTGGTGATGTAGTTATAGTGAACGGCATCTCTAGGGTAGTAGTCGAGTACCTGTCCGTAGGTAAGGCGCATGGTGAAGTTAGCATCGGGGTACATTGGTTTGCCATCGTTCATTTCCATAATTCCTGCAACGTATAGCTTGTGCCCTTCGTTAAAGTTAGCGTTTAGCTCACGCATTTCGTTCCATATCGAGCGGGTTTTTTCCATTACCGATTGAGATGCTTTAAAGGCCATATCGTTCTCTAACGCTTCTTTGGTTGGGTTTTCGAGAAATTTCCAAAGGCGTGTTGAGTCAACAAAAATTGATGTGGCAAAAAGCTTGTCAACATACTCGTCGTAGCTTTCGTAATCCTGCTCAATTGAGCTAAAAATGGTTGGCTTAAAGTCGTCCTTAACCTCTTTTGCAAAAAGGGTGAACATGGCCTTAGCCACTTTTTGGTCGGTTGGTGCGTTGTAGTCTTTGTAGAATGAACGAGCAGAGTTTTTTAGCCTATCGATTGCATTTTCTAGGCCTTTTTGTTCTTCGCTGTTAAGAGTTTCTAAAAGTCCTTCGGCTCTTGATGCTAGCGATATAATTTCGGTTCCGCGGAGGAGCGTTTCGCTTAGGTAGATGCTTGTGTAAACGTGATCCTTGCGCGATTCAACAGCATTTTCGATTAGGTTAAGCGCTTCACCATACTGCTTTGCTCTTTTTCGCTTGCTGTTTACCCATTCGGTAAACTCTTTTTGTCCTTTTTCTTTACTTTGCTTCACCTTGAGACGCTTTAACGCCTGGTTTTGTCCAATTGAGTATTTCCAGTAATTGGTGCTACCCGAGTATTTTGATGAGTACTTAATCCTTACCTCGTCGTTGGCTAGCATATCCTCAAGTATAATCTCTTGCCTGATGCCTCTAATGTACTCGCGAAGCGAGTTGGTTATGGTTTGTGTTTCCTCAACTTCCCACGATGTCATGTAGCGTTGTGTTGATCCTGGGTAACCCATCACCATGGCAAAATCGCCTTTCTCAACCCCTTTTAGTGAAACGGGTAGGTGATGCTTTGGTGTATACGGAACGTTGTTTGGCGAGTAGCTAGCTGGCTTGTTGTCCTTATCGGCATAAACCCTAAATAGCGAGAAGTCGCCAGTATGGCGAGGCCACATCCAGTTGTCGGTATCGGCACCAAACTTACCTATTGACGATGGAGGAGCACCAACCATTCGAACATCGGTAAATACCTCGTAAACCAATAAATAGTATTTGTTTCCTCCGTAGAAGCTACGAACTGATGCGTTGTAGTGGGTTCCCTCTTTTGCTTCGGCGGTAATTGTATTGCTTGTGTTTTCAAGGGTTAGGTCTCTTTCCTCGTCGCTCATCTTATCGTTTAATGGCTTAAGCATCTTGTCGGTAACATCTTCGATACGAACAAGGAAGGTTACCGAAAGGCCAGGAGTAGGTATTTCCTCGTCGTGGCTCATGGCCCAAAAGCCATTTTTTAAATAGTCGTGCTCGGGGCTGCTATGTTGTTGTATGGCACCGTAGCCGCAATGGTGGTTTGTGAGGATTAAACCTTTGTCGGAAATAATCTCACCAGTACATCCGCGCCCAAAAATTACAATGGCATCTTTTAGGCTTGTGTTGTTTATGCTATAAATTTGCTCGGCAGTAAGTTCAAGACCCATTTCTTGCATAGTACTTATGTTGTACTTTTGAAGAAGGGGCAGAAGCCACATCCCCTCATCGGCTTTTGCGAGGGGCGAAAGCATTAGGATTAATCCTAACAGAATGATGTTTAGTCGTTTCATTTTTGCTGTTTTTAATTTAAGTGTTATCACTTCGATTTATTTTTCCTGTAACGGTTTAATGTGCTATGGAGCAAAGTTTAGCTCGAGCTGATTGCTGGTTAGCTTATACGATTTTCGGTGATGTTCGGTAATACCATGCTCGGCTATGGCTTTGCGATGTGCAGCAGTGGGGTAGCCTTTATTCTGGTGCCACATGTAATGCGGAAAATCCTTGGCCAAATTCTCCATGTATTCGTCGCGATAGGTTTTGGCTAAAACCGATGCTGCTGCAATGCTAAGGTATAGCGAATCGCCTTTTACAATGCAGTGGTGGGGTATGTTTTTGTAAGGCTTAAACCTATTCCCATCAATTATTAAATGCTGGGGTATAACCTTTAGCATTGAAATTGCTTTGTGCATTGCTGCAATTGAAGCGTTAAGTATATTTATTTTATCAATCTCTGCCGGAGCAATTTGTGCTACGGCAAAGGCAATTGCCTCTTGTTCGATGATGCACCTTAGCTTGTCTCTGTTTTTTTTGCTAAGCTGCTTGGAGTCGTTAAGCAGGTTGTTCTCGAATTTTTTGGGAAGAATAACTGCTGCTGCAAATACAGGGCCGGCTAAGCATCCTCTGCCTGCCTCATCGCATCCGGCTTCAATGGTTGCCGATTTAAAAAATGGCTTTAACATTTTTAATGCTCTACCTTATCAAATTCTCAATGCATTTGTAAAACTCGCTGGCCGTTTTATCCCAGCTAAAAAGCGTTTTCCGTTCAATTGCTTTGTTGGTTAGGCTTATCAAAAGTTCGTTACTCGATACAAGCTGTTCCATTGCTTCGGCAATTTGATTTATATCGAATGGGTTTACGTAGTATGCAGCATCGCCAGCAACCTCGGGCATTGAGGTTACGTTTGATGCAATTATTGGAACATGGCAGTACATGGCTTCAACCAGCGGAATGCCAAACCCTTCGAAATACGGAACAAAGGTTAGGGCAGTTGCTGCAGCTACAACCTTGCTAAGCTCATCAACCTGAAGCCTACCAGTAAAGACCACGGAGCTGTTATGCTTCATTGCCTTCAGGGTTTGCTCAATGCTTTTGGTCATAAACATTGGCTCGCCAACTATTACGAGCTTGTGCTCGTTGTT
>CAZGQZ010000186.1:0-5363 GCA_964527985.1 uncultured Rikenellaceae bacterium
CGATGGTACTGCCGATCAGGTGGGAGAGTAGGTCGCCGCCATCCTTCAAAAGCCCTTATCAATTTGGTAAGGGCTTTTTTTATTCTAATTCCTATTGGGTTTTATCTTGTTTTATAAACTAAAAGAAATATTTTATATTCTTTTCATTTATATTGCATAACAAAAAACCGACATTCGTTCGAATGTCGGTTTTGCTTTAAAGCAATATGTAATACTCAAATTCTGAATGCTATTGATTTAGGATTTTGTTAATAGCTTCAATATTTTGGGAGTTGAATATGTTCTTGCCCTCTGGGGTAAATAAAAATTCTATTGTATCCTTGTAATGCTTTTCAACTTTACCTCGTACAATTTTTAAGGTGCTATTTACCATTCCGTTTTGCTCAGTAAACGGCTCTTCGAGTATGGCGAAAGTTGCAGGTAACCATCTTTCGGGAAACATATTTTCAAACTCTCCTCCAATTTTAAACATTGCAACCTCATTTTGAATTATTTGAAAAGCTAATTCGGTTGCTTCTGCTGAGGACAAGTCTTGAACCTTTTCTGCAGTTCGTTTCTTTAGGTTCTCTTTAGATAGAACAAACAAGGCTATTGTGTATGGATTCTGATTATTGTATAGGATAACTTGGTCTATCAGTTTGGACTGTTGAACAAAAGCTTCTTCAATTCCTTCAGGGCTGTATTTCTCGCCATCACCACCTATGAGCAAACTTTTAAATCGTCCTAATACGTATAAAAATCCATCTTTATCCATATAGCCTAAATCACCAGTATAAAGCCAGCCATCCTTAATGGTTTCACTTGTAGCCTTTTCGTTTTTCCAGTATCCCATCATCACATTTTCTCCCTTAATAACAATTTCACCTTTTTGTCCAATAGGGAGTTCGTTGCCATTATCATCGCAAATTTTTAGTTCGAGAGGAGTAACTAGGTAACCCGATGAGCCTAACTTATGCTTTCGCAATGAGTTTGAACTGATAATTGGGGTAGCTTCAGACAGGCCATAGCCCTGCATCATTGGCATTCCGATGGCATAGAAGAAACGCTGAAGATCGATATCAAGTAGTGCTCCGCCTCCGATAAAAAACTCAAGATTACCCCCAAATCCTTCTCTAATCTTTTGGAATAAAATCTTATTGTAAAGCAACAAGAGGGGTTTGTAAAATATGGTTAATCCTTTTCCTTTGTTGTGGCCTTCTTTGTTGTATGCGTAGGCTAAAGTTAAAGCATTATTGAAAAGTTTTTCGACAAAAGGACCCTTTGCTCTAATATTACTTTCAATACTCTTTTTAAAGTTTTTGGCTAACGCCGGAACACTTAGCAGCAGATTAGGTTTAAGCTCTTTGATATTTACTGGAATATTCTTAAGCGTTTCCATTGGCGTTTTGCCAAGCTGTACCGTTCCAATACTTGCACCCTTTGCCATAAAAGAGTAAAGGCCAGCTACATGGGCAAAACAATGGTCGAGTGGAAGAATGATTAAAGTTCGGTATGAAGGAGGAATATCCATAAGCGTTAGCGCTTGCTCAACATTTGCAGTGTAATTGCGGTGCGATAAAATTACACCCTTTGGGTCGGCAGTTGTGCCCGATGTGTAGCTAATGGTTGCATAATGGTTTGGACCAATACTTTTAATGCTTTCATCTAGTATGTTGGGTTTACTAGCAAGTAGTTTGTCGCCTAGTGCAAGAACCGATGAAATATGCATCTCATTGTCTGCATAGTTTTCCTGTTCATCGAGAAAGATGAAGGTTTTAACCAGAGGAAGTTCAGCTTTTATCGCTCTGATTTTATGCGCCTGATTTCCTGAAACTATGATTATACTCGTATCAGAATGAACTAAGCGAAATAGGAGATCGGATGATTCTAATTTTATTGAAAGAGGTACGTTTATAGCGCCAGTGTATAGAATTGCAAGCTCGCTAATAACCCACATCTTCCTTCCCTCCGAAAGCAAAGCAATAGTATCGTTGTTTTTTGCTCCAAGGCTAACTAAACCAGCAGCAAGTTTGTAAACAACTTCTTTTGTTTGCTGATAGGAAGTAGGGATAAAAGTATCGTCAACTTTTTCCCATAGGTAAGGATTGCCTGAGAATTTCTCAACGCTTTCCTCAAAAAGATCGATAATTGTTTTCATATAAAATTGTTCCTTAGTTATAGGTCAAGCCAACAAATCTATAAAAAAATATTACATTAACCTCAAAATTGATTGCTGTGTAGTGTACTAGTAATAAGCATCATTATTTATAATTATATGAATTTTAATTTAGCATGTTGTAAACTATGTCCGCATGAATGTGGGGTTAACAGGGAAAAGGGAGAGCAAGGTGTGTGCAAAATAAGTTCAAATCCATTGGTGGCATCGGTTGTGTTACACAAAGGGGAGGAACCAATTATTTCAGGTGAAGATGGCATTTGTAACGTTTTTTTTGCGCATTGTAACCTATCGTGTGTGTACTGTCAGAACTTTCAAATATCTAGCAACAATAGTTATAGCGGCCAATGGTTAGATAGTTTTGATGCGATTATTAATTGTATTGTTAGAATTCTCGATAATGGGATTAATGTTTTAGGATTTGTTTCACCATCCCATCAGGTACCTCAAATGGTTACCATTGTTGAAATGCTTGCTAGCAAAGGCTATCATCCAGTAATAGTATATAATTCAAATGCATACGATAGCCCTAGGGTTTTAAGAGAACTAAATGGGTTGGTAGATATTTATTTACCCGATTTTAAGTATTACGATAATACTCTAGCTAGGCGGTATAGTAATGTAGAAAATTATAGAAAGGTTGCTACGCTAGCCATAAAAGAAATGATTTGGCAAAAAGGAACATCTTTGCAAACAAACGATTTAGGCATTATGTGTGCAGGGGTAATTGTTAGGCATCTTGTTTTACCTGGCCATGCTGAAGATAGCATTAATCTTTTAGAATATCTTGAGGATGAATTCTCCGCAAATCTTGCTTTATCGTTAATGAGTCAGTACAGTCCAATAGATAATATAGCAGAAAAATATAAGCATTTGGGTAGAGCACTAAAAGATGACGAGTACAACAGTGTGACGGAAAAGTTAGCTGAACTAGGTTTTTATAGAGGGTTTATTCAGGATTTATCAAGTAAATCGTACTATATCCCCGATTTTACTAACGAAAACCCTTTTGATACAGTAAATAGATAAAGGTGTAATGGTCAGGATAACAGCAGTGTACATTCGGCTGCCAAAAAAAATGCGTGAAAATCAAATATTTATTTCTAAAAATTTTTGTTTAGAAAAAAAAATGCTGAAATTTGATTTAGAAATTAACTAAAAAGCAACTATGAGAAAGATACTCATCCTTACTTTGTTACTGGCCTTTTCGTTTACAAGTTGCCAGTTTTTTGATAGAGTTTTCAACAAGGACAAAGCTGCCGATACGCTTGCTGTTTGGGAAGCCAAGCAGGATAGCATTAAAAAAGCAGAAGCTTTAAAAGCAAAAAAAATTGAAGAAGCACGAAGAGCCAAAGAAAAAGCCATTCAGGACTCACTAATGCGCGTTAAGGAAATGGAAGCCCGAAACAGATTCCATGTAATTATAGGTAGTTTTAAGGTGCCTAATAACGCTGATGAGTTCCAGAAGCAGGTTTCTGCACTTGGTTTTAACAATGCCAAAATTGTAGAATCGCCCAATGGTTTCAGGATGGTTTCTGTTGCTGCCTACGATACATATTCAAAAGCCGCTAACGAGATTTTAAGGATAAACAGATCCAAAGAAGAACCCGTAGAAATGTGGGTTTACGAAGGGTCTTCTCGATAATCTTATAGCGTTAAACTTTTATATACTTTCTTTTAAAGAGGGCATCGCCCTCTTTTTTTGTTAGGGTAATCGTGATTTCTTCTTAAACCTAACATTAGCTATTTGTAAAGATGCTAGATTATTCTATTTTTGGCTTTCTTTCTGATTTGAACGCAGAATTGTTAAATACCTAAACTTAATTAACTAATGGAAAAAATTAGACAGACTTTACGCGATTCAGCTGCTGCTCGTTGGGCGGCACTATTTATCGTATCGTTTACAATGCTATGCGGTTACTATTTAACCGACGTAATGGCACCGCTAAAGGGGCTTATTGAAGGCCAACTTTCTTGGAGTAGTTCAGAGTATGGTTTTTTTACTAGTGCTTACGGATGGTTTAACGTTTTTCTTTTAATGCTCATCATTGGAGGTGTTATCCTCGATAAAATGGGGGTTCGTTTTACTGGTCTGGGCGCTGCAATTATCATGGTAATTGGTACGCTAATTAAATTTTGGGCAGTATCAACAACATCACTCGATGGTCAGGTTTGGAATATTCTATGGTTGTTCGAGGTTAAAGCTCAAGTTTTTATGGCTGCATTTGGATACGCTATTTTTGGTGTTGGCGTTGAAGTTGCAGGTATTACCGTTTCAAAAATAATTGTTAAATGGTTTAAGGGTAAAGAACTTGCCCTTGCTATGGGTCTTGAAATGGCCATGGCTCGTATTGGAACTGGGTTAGCTCTGGCAACAGCATTTCCATTAGCTAAATCTTTAGGGCATGTGTCTAAGCCTATTCTTATTTCACTAATAATGCTCTGTATCGGTCTTATCGCATTTTTTATCTATACGTTTATGGATAAAAAGTTGGATAAAAGTCAGGCCGCTTACGATTTAGACAATAATGTGATTGACGAAGAAGAATCGTTTAAGATTAAGGATATTTTTGCAATTATTACCAATAGGGGTTGGTGGTACATTGCTATACTATGTGTTTTATTCTATTCATCTGTATTCCCCTTTCTTAAGTATGCAGCCGATTTAATGGTGAATAAGTTTGGTGTGCAGGAATCGCTTGCTGGGCTAATACCTTCGGTTCTTCCTTTTGGTACAATTTTGTTAACACCAATATTTGGTAATTTGTATGATAGAAAAGGGAAAGGCGCATCGATTATGATGCTAGGTGCAGTTCTGTTGATCTTTGTTCATTCAATGTTCTCTATTCCAATGCTTAACCATTGGATTATCGCCATTATTCTAATTATTATCTTAGGGATTGGTTTCTCATTAGTTCCTTCGGCAATGTGGCCTTCTGTACCAAAAATTATCCCCGAAAAAAGGCTAGGTACTGCATACGCTCTTATTTTCTGGGTTCAAAACTGGGGGCTTATGGGTGTACCTGCTCTTATTGGTTGGGTGCTTGATAAGTATTGTATAACTGGTGAGAAGGTTGTTGATGGTCTAACCGTTCCAACATACGATTATACCATTCCAATGCTCATATTCACTAGTCTAGGTGTTTTGGCCCTTGTTTTCTCATTCTTGCTTAAAGCCGAGGATAAGAAGAAAGGCTATGGTTTGCAG
>CAZGQZ010000187.1:0-5359 GCA_964527985.1 uncultured Rikenellaceae bacterium
TCGATAGGGATGGGTACTTATGGGTTGGAACAACCGAGGGTGTACTAGTTAGCTACAACCCCAATAGGGTTTTCGAAACTTCAGAGTTCTACATGCAAAAGGTTAAAATTCCTGATGTTGTTGAGGGTTTAGCCGTTTACCTGCTCGAGAACGAAACAGTAACTAGCATTGCCGTTGATGGAGCTAACCGGAAGTGGTTCGGAACCCAGCGCTCTGGAGTTTTTCTGCAGTCGGCCGATGGGTCGGAGCAGCTTAAGCATTTTACCAAGGAGAATAGTCCTCTTCCATCAAACACGATCCAAAGTATTGGCATACACCCAAAATCTGGGGAGGTTTTTATTGCTACAGATAAGGGCATGGTTTCATATCGGAGTGATGCTACCGAACCTGTTAAGCAATTTGGTAAGGTTTACGCTTTCCCCAACCCTGTTCGTCCCGATTACAACGGGATAATTACTATTACGGGTTTAGTTGATAAAACGCTGGTTAAAATTACCGATGTTTCGGGGAACCTTGTTTACGAAACAGAAAGCCTAGGTGGACAGGCTACATGGGATGGCAAAACGCGACATGGTAATAGGGCTTCCACAGGGGTTTATCTTTACTTTTGCGTTGATAAAACAGGCGAAGAAACAGCTGTTGGAAAAATTCTATTCGTAAGGTAACTATACTAAATGCTCCAAAAGGCTAAGGCAATAGCACTTCATTCGGTTAGGTATGGCGATAATAGCATCGTGGCGTACATTTATTGCCTTGAGCACGGAAGGGTAACGCTAATGGTAAACGGAGCGTATGGTAAAAAAGCAAAATCGGGGAAAGCCATCTTTTTTCAACCTCTTTCAATAATTGATGTGGTTTTTTATAGAGGGAAAGGCCATACAATGGGAAGGCTAAAGGAGGTCTCTTCATCTTACGTCGCTTCATCAATAATAAATTCACCCATAAAAGTTGCCATTGCGCTATTTGTTAGCGAGGTTATATACCGAACGGTTAAGGAGGAGGAGGGCAATGCCCCTCTGTTCGGCTTTTTGGAACTCTCAATAAAATCGCTTGATGCAATTGAGGTAGGAGTTGCCAATTTTCACCTAATATTTCTTTCTCATCTCTCAAAATTTTTGGGCTTTTACCCTCATGGTGAGTTTTCAGATCAAACCCCATACTTCGATTTTAGGAGTGGGGTGTTTGTTGAGCACGAGCCGAAGCATCATTTTTATTTCTCCTCTGAATACAGCAAGATTCTTTACGATACCCTTCAGCACCGATACGAAAATGCAAGTCAGCTAGTCCTCAATGGTTCGCAACGATCAGCATTTCTCAACTTAATGCTAAGCTACTATCAGTATCATACCGATTCGCAAACAGCATTTAGGTCGCTTCCTGTTTTGCAGCAATTATTCGCATAGTTCCAATGTGTTAAACGCTTATCACAGTATTTCAAGTTTTAGTCATTAGCTGGCATGCCTTTTGACAAGCTTTAAAGCATTTTATGATTATCATCGCTTCATTTTTCTATATTTGCATTCCTTTTTAGAAGATATTGCCTTTATGTCAAAACTATCAAGTACAAACTCAAGCGCTGCGCTAGTCTCAACCTTTGCACAAATTGCAACTGAAACTAATGCTGTAAACTTATCGAACGATCATAGCGACTTTCCATGTCAACCCGAACTGCTTAGCTCGCTTGTAAAGCATATTTCCGACGGACGAAACAAGTATGCTCCCACTGAGGGCGTTGGCTCACTGCGTCAGGTTATTTCAAAAAGGTACAAAGCCGATTTTGATGTAGAGTACAACCCCGAGCATGAGATAACCATTACCGCCGGGGCTATTCAGGCAATTTATACTGCAATATCTTCCTTAATTAAGGAGGGTGACGAGGTTATTGTTTTTGAACCTGCCTTTGAAACATATGTGCCTGCTATAGAGGCACGTGGAGCCCGACCAATCTTTTTTCAGCTGAATCCGGTTGATTTCTCGGTTGACTGGACAGCTTTTACAAAGCTAATAACAAGTAAAACAAAGCTTATCATCCTAAACTGCCCGCATAATCCAACTGGTAAGGTTATGCCCGATGAATCGCTTGAGCAGCTTCAGCGTATTTTGAATGGAACAAAAATTAGCATTCTAAGCGATGAGGCTTTTGCCGATTTGGTTTATGATGATAGGCCCATGTTTAGCATTTCGCGCTATCCCAAGTTAGCCGAACGTTCAGTTATTATTGGCTCATTAGGGAAAGCGCTTTGCGTACCCGGGTGGAAAATTGGTTACTGCTTGGCTCCCGAACCGCTAATGAGTAAGTTTAGGGAGGTTCATAAGTATCAGATATACTCAGTAAACCTGCCAATTCAGCTAGCGCTAGCCGATTACCTTGAAGGGCGAAATTGCTGGTCGCCATTCAGGCTCGATTTTCAGCAACGAAGAAACTACTTTAATTCCCTAATGGCTCAAACTCGTTTCAAGTTTCATGATGTTGAGGGAGGGTATTTTCAGGTGCTTAGCTATAAAGATATCTCCACAGAACCAGATGTTGACTTTTGCTTTCGCTTAGCAAAAGAGCATGGCGTTACAGCTTATCCGCTCTCCCAATTCTACCACGATAAGCTCGATTTACAAATGATAAGGGTTTGCTTTGGTAAAAACGAATCGGACTTGAGCCTAGCCGCTGAGCGATTGGCTAAACTGTAAAGCTAAAAAAGGTTTTTTTTCGGTATTTTGAGCAAAACATTTTGTTCCCTTTCTGGCTCTTTGAGCTATATTTACCCTACCGTTTACAAACCTAAAAACAACAACCAATGAGATTGTTTTTACATGTCTTTACAATAATTCTTTTTACTACAAGTTGCAATACTCAGCATAACAATTCTCAAAAGGATTCCGAACTACAAATTGAAATTGAGGTTGATGATGTTGTTACTCTTCCTGAGCTCGACGGAATAGATGTTTATATAAAAAATCAATCAGAGCAAACCATAAAAATATGGGATAATGTAAATCCATCAGGTCTTATAGATTTATATTTTATATTTGAAACTGAAGAGAATGAAAAGCTATTAATTGCACCAGTAGTTTTAAACTGGAAAGATGAGTTTTCAAAAGTTTTAGATATTGAAGCCAACAAGAAGATTAAACTTAATCCACAATTAACTCATTGGACTGTTAGTGATTATCAAGTCGAACAATCAGATACTATTTTTAGCGGAAAACTTAAAGCATGTTATGCTGTAAAGCAATCATTCGAAAAAGAAGCAGATATTTGGAAAGGTGAAATTTTTTCGAATGAAGTTCAAGTTGAATTGAAACATAATAGGTTTGTGAACAAGAAGTAGCCTCCACTAAACAAGTGCTTATTCAAACCGTTAAGTGTAAAAATCTAAATCCTGTACCATGCCAATCCTTGCTTCACTTGTCAACTGGTTTAATACAAAACGCCTGCACCAGATTGATTTATTCCGAAAATTTCCACTTCAAGTTCAGGAGGAAACGTTAACAAAGCTTTTGGCAAAAGCCAAATCAACCCAATTTGGAAAGGAGCATAATTTTGAGGGAATTGACTCTATCGAAAAGTTTCAGCAAAACGTGCCCGTTAGCGGTTACGAATCATTTAAACCATATATTGATAGGTTACGCCAAGGAGAAGCAAACGTTTTGTGGCCCACAGCAATTAAGTGGTTTGCAAAGTCATCGGGTACAACAAGCGATAAGAGTAAATTTATCCCTGTAAGCTACGAGGCTCTTGAGGAGTGCCATTTTAGAGGAGGGAAGGATATTCTTGCCCTTTATACCGATTTGTATCCCGAAACAAATATCTTTTCAGGGAAAGGACTTACGCTAGGTGGCAGCCATCAGGTAGATAAATTTAATAACCAATCGTACTATGGTGACTTGTCGGCAATACTAATTGAGAATATCCCATGGTGGGCCGATTTTATCCGTACACCAAGTCAAAAGGTAGCACTGATACCCGAATGGGAGGTTAAACTTGAAATGCTTACCAAGGAAGCCCTTAAGGAAAACGTAACAAATTTGGCTGGTGTCCCTTCGTGGAACCTTGTAATGATTAGGCATATTTTAGACTATACCGGTAAGAGTAACTTGCTTGAGATTTGGCCAAACCTTGAGCTATTTACCCATGGCGGCGTTAGCTTCACTCCCTATCGTGAGCAGTTTCAAAAGCTCATACCCTCACCCGGAATGCACTACTTGGAGACATACAATGCAAGTGAAGGCTTTTTTGCCATTCAGGATAATCCTTGCTCCAACGATATGCTTCTTATGCTCGACTATGGAATCTTTTATGAGTTTATCCCACTCGACGAACTTGGCTCACCAAACCCTCACGCCCTAACCATTGCCGATGTTGAAGTTGGGAAAAACTATGCTCTGGTTATAACCACCAACTCAGGGCTTTGGCGGTATTTAATTGGCGATACGGTTACTTTTACCTCAACTTTTCCCCATAAAATAAAAATTAGCGGTAGAACCAAGCATTTTATTAATGCATTTGGCGAAGAGGTGATTATTGAAAATGCAGAAAGAGCACTAAAAGTTGCTTGCGAAAAAACAGGTGCGCTCATAAACGAGTATACTGCTGCTCCAATATACATGGGCGATAACGCCAAAGGTGCTCACGAGTGGCTAATTGAGTTTGAGGTTGAACCTGCCGATTTAAGGTTTTTTACTGCTGCACTCGACAATGCTCTTTGCTCAATTAACTCCGACTATGAGGCAAAGCGTTACAAGGGAATTACCTTAATGGAACCAACTGTTCATGCACTAAAGCCAGGCACCTTTTTTAGCTGGATGCGCGAAAGAGGTAAGTTGGGTGGACAGAACAAGGTTCCACGCTTAAGCAATACACGCGATTATGTCGATTCAATACTCGAACTCATAAAGTAGAGGTTAGGCTAATGTCGAACGTTTTAAAGTTTTTACTAATTCAATTGGCTATTGCACTTTGCATGGCTAACACTTCGCATAGCCAAAAAATTTCGTACGACGGAATAGCTAAGTATTGGATTATTGAGGGAAATAGGGTTATTCCTTTTACCCAAACAGAAAAGTTGAGTAAATCCTTTTCGAGCATTGTTTTAGGTGAACCCACATCGGTTGATGCAAGCGACCCGTTTCGAATTTTAGTTTTTTATAGTAATGCACAAGCAATTGCCATTATTAGTGCTGAGGCTGCAGCAGTAGGTAGCACCATTGATTTAAATTCGCTTGCGGTTGGTCAAATTAGCCATGTCACCCGATCGTCGTTAGGTGGAGCGTGGCTTGCCGTTGAGGGAATGCCAAAACTGGTTAGGCTAAACAAGCAGTTTTTGCTTATTGAGCAAACAATAGCGCTACCCAATCGTTATGC
>CAZGQZ010000188.1:0-5346 GCA_964527985.1 uncultured Rikenellaceae bacterium
ACACCGGAAAAATTGTAGTGGTAAGAGATAAGGAAACCCTCGACGAATGGTTGCCTCTGCTTCAAAAATCGCCCATTATAGGTTTCGATACCGAAACAAAACCCAGTTTTAAAAAGGGTGAGGTTAACGGCATAGCTCTTTTGCAACTTGCAACATCCGATATAGCATTGCTTATTAAGGTTAAAGAGTTGGGGTTACCTAAAAGTCTATTGAGCTTTTTGCAAAGCCCTAATTACCTAAAAGTTGGTGCTGCAATTCACGACGATATAAAATCGCTTAAAAAGATACGCAGGTTTTCCCCCGAAGGATTTATCGATTTACAGTCGATTGTACCTGAACACGGAATTACTAGCGTAAGTGTTCGTAAAATGGCAGGTATTGTACTCAGGGTAAAGGTGTCAAAATCGCAGCAGCTATCAAACTGGGATTTACCTGATCTTTCAGAAGCTCAGCAGCAATATGCTGCTATCGATGCGTGGGCATGCCAGCAAATTTACATAAAGCTACTAAAAAGTAATATACCCCAATGATGTACTCAATGCTATACCTGAAATCGGGCAAGGAGCAGTCGTTACAGCGATTTCACCCATGGATTTTTTCCGGAGCAGTTAAACGAATTGATGGTGATCCCGATGATGGTGATGTAGTTAAGGTAGTTAGCGCCAAAGGCGAATTTCTTGCTCTTGGCCATTATCAGCCTGGTTCTATTACTGTTAGGATTATCTCTTTTGAACAATGCGAAATTGACAGGGAATTTTGGAAACAAAAGCTTATCCAAGCACTATCTCTACGTAAAAGTGTGGGGCTTTATCCAAACCCAAAAACCAATATATTTAGGCTTATTCATGGCGAAGGCGATAACTTGCCTGGGTTAATTGTTGATGTGTACGGCACTACTGCCGTAATGCAAGCGCACAGCACTGGTATGGCCAAAATTAAGGGTTTGCTTGCCGAGCTAATTGTTGAGGTTTTTGGTGGCACTATATCATCGGTTTACTACAAGAGTACAGGAACGCTTTCACGAAACTCGACCGATACAACCCCCGATGGGTATTTACTTGGTGGTGCAAGCAATACCGAGTTGCTTGAGCACGGCAATGCTTTTAACGTTTCGTGGGAAGAGGGACAGAAAACGGGCTTTTTTATCGATCAGCGTGAAAACAGAAATTTACTGTCGCAATACTGTAAAAATGCAAACGTGCTAAATACCTTTTGCTATACAGGAGGTTTCTCTGTTTATGCAGCAAGGGGTGGTGCAAAAAGTGTTGTTAGCGTTGATAGCTCGCAAAAGGCAGTTGAGCTAACCAGTCAGAATATGCTATCGAATTTTGGAGAGAACTCATCGCATAGGGCCATTTGTGCCGATGTATTCGATTTCTTTCGTGATAATCCCGATGAACTTTACGATGTAATTATTCTTGATCCTCCTGCTTTTGCAAAGCATAGGGGGGCTTTGCATAATGCACTTCAGGCTTACAAAAGGTTAAATACTATAGCCATGCACAGGCTAAAACCAGGAGGAATACTCTTCACATTTTCCTGTTCGCAGGTAGTTAACCGCGAAAATTTTCGAAACTCGGTGTTTTCGGCCTCAGTAATTGCCAATAAAAATGTGAAGATTTTGCACCAGCTAACCCAGCCTGCTGATCATCCAATAAATATTTATCATCCCGAAGGTGAGTATTTAAAAGGCCTTGTGCTTTACGTTGAATAAGCTAGCGGATAAAAACCCACTGGTTTTTTTGCGATAGGCTTTGGGCGTAAACATACCCTTCTTGGTTAAACGATTTTAAATCATCGGCGTTGGTTATCCTATTTTTAATAGCAAATCGTGCCATTAAACCCCGTGCACGTTTAGCGTAAATGGCAATGGTTTTGTAATCGTTTCCCTTTTGCTCCTTAAAAACAGGAGTTATCACTTTGGCGTCAATCTTTTTTAGGTTAATGGCTTTGGAGTATTCGTTTGAAGCAAGATTAATAAGTACCTTTTCCTTTTTCCCCTTAAACTCATTGTTAAAGTATTCAGTAAGTTTTTCTTGCCAAAGCTGGTATAGATTTTCACTATCCTCAATGTCAATTTTGGTTCCCATTTCAAGCCTGTAGGGTTGCATTAGGTCCATTGGCCTTAGTACACCATATAAACCCGAAAGAATCCTAAGGTGATTATGTGCAAATTCGGCATCCTTTTCGGAAAAGTCATTGGCCGATAAGCCTTCGTATACATCGCCCTTAAAGGTGAAAAGGGCTGGGTGACTATTGGTTTTGTTAAAAGGAGTTTGCCACTTAATAAAACGTTCATAGTTTAAGGTTGCGAGCGATTGGCTAATGCTCATTAGGTCTTTAAGGTCGTTAACACTTAGGCTACGCATCCTTTTTACAATAGTTTCCGATTGGTTAATAAAAACTGGTTGCGTAGGTTTACTGTTAAAGTCAATATCTATTCTTTGGAGTGTTTTTGATGGAGAAAGTATTATTATCATTGGAGTATAATTTAAAATTTGTACTTTTAGTATAGTGTAATAACCTTATTGTAGGCATTTTGTTTAGCTTGCCTTAATGCTCAAAGTTAATGAATTAGCTGCGTTTAATGAAAAGGCTGTTTTGGTTTTTGCTTATCTTCGCTCTTCAACCCAATACTGTTGAAGCAAAATATCAAGCGCAAAAAGTGAATTTGGTGCTTAAATGGAGGCATCAGTTTCAGTTTGCTGGTTATTACGCTGCTGTTGAGCAAGGTTACTATAGCGATTTGGGGCTAGACGTTGAAATTGTTGAAGGCGAACCAGGACAATCATCTGTAGAAATGGTTGCACAAGGAAAAGCCCATTTTGGTGTTGGCAATGTTGAGGTGCTTGTTAACTACCTAAAGGGAAAACCTCTTGTACTTTTGGCATCAATATTTCAGCATTCTCCGTCAATTTTTATCGTTAAGGAGGGTTCTGATATATTCAACCCGCACGACTTTGTTGACAAAACCATTATGCTCGAAACCGACGAGCGAGGCTACGAATTACTATCAATGCTTTACAGCGAGGGCATAAAGCCTTGGCAGGTGAATATTGTTGATCATACGCAATCGATAAACGAGTTTTTAACTAATAAAGTTGATGCGCTAAGCGCTTATATAACAACTGAACCATACTTCCTCGATACGTATGGAATTCCGTATAGAGTTATAAGCCCGAGTGCCTATGGAATTGATTTTTACTCCGATTGCCTATTCACAAGCAAGGATTTAATTGAGCGTAACCCCGATTTAGTTGATAAATTTATTTCGGCAACGCTTAAGGGGTGGGAGTATGCACTAAACAACAAAGAGGATGTTGTGGCGCTAATACAAAAACAGTATAGTACTGCAAAAACCTACGATCAGCTTATTTACGAAGCCAACAAGGTGCATGAGCTAATAAATCCCGAGCTTGTTGCCATTGGACACACTAACCGTGGTCGATGGTTTTCAATGGCTAACTTCCTTTACAAGAATGGATTGGTGGTGATGCCAAAAAGTATTGATGATTTCTTCTACCATAAGGATGAAAGTCCTTCCTATAGTTGGAGTAATACTTCTTTGTGGATTGCCCTTGGTGTGCTGTTTGCGATTTTTGTTGGTTTTTTCATCTATTTAAAGATGAAAAAGATGGTGGTTCGCAAAACAAAGGATATGGCATTGCTGCTTAGCAAACTTGAGGAGCAGAATAAGCGAGTTAGTCAAATAAATGCTCAGCTGGTTTCGGCTCGCGAGGCAGCCGAGGAAAGCCTTAAAGACAAATCAACCTTTTTTGCCGGATTGACTACCGAGCTAAAAAAACCGGTTAAAGGTATGATGCAAATTGTTGATGCATTGTCAACATCAGAGTCTATTGGTTATGATAAGCATACTCTTATAACCGAGATAAGTAGCATAAGTAAAACACTTGACAATTTCTCAAAAGATGTTACTTCAATTTTTAGCCTCGATTCGTCGGCCGAAAGAATTAGCTATTTTTCCATTGAGCCAAACGGTTTTATAAAATCGTTTTCCGATCAGTTTATTAAGGAGAATAGGCTTAAACAGAATCAGCTTTCGTTAGAGTTACAATCGCCTCAGCTGTCGCTAAGCGTGCTAATTGATAGGGATAAGGTATTACGGATTTTTAGTATTTTAATTGCCAATGCATTGAAACATAGCCCTGGTGTTGCCATAAAACTTGGTTGGAATAATGACCATCCGGGGATGCTTACATTTTGGCTTAACGATAAAGGCACAGGGCTAACCGTTGAGCAGCTTACAAAGTTTAATCAGTTTTTTTCCGATCCTTACCGTTCCTTTAGCAAAGGTGCTGGCTATGGGCTAACACTTGTTAAGGCGCTTGTTCAGGTAATGAGAGGCAAGGTTTGGGTAACTTACGAGCAATCGGTAGGAACAACTTTTTATGTTAAAATCCCATACCTTCCTATTGATAAGCTTTTGTATTTAGATAGCATGAATGTTTTTACCGAAGGGCATGCGCATAGAGTAGAGTACAAGCAGCTTAATGCCAAAACCGTTCTTGTTTACGAGCAGCAACCCAACAATTACATTCTAATTCGTTCAATGCTCGAGGGGACAGGTTGTACGCTAATTTTTGCCGATACCATGGAGAAAATGTTAAACGTAAGCATGGGGTTTAGTGGAATCGACATGGCTTTGGTTGGTGTTAACGTTTTGTCGAATATTGATATTGATGCGATTAAAAAGCTTAGGGCTGCAAACATCAACATGCCAGTTGTAGCCAACGTTACCTATAGTGCTGAAAAAAGGGAGAATTATTTAGCTGTTGGATTTACCGATGTTATTCAGCGTCCAGCATCGCGTGGACAACTAATTTTTAAGCTGCTCGAATTTTTGGGTTAAAAGGGCAAGCGTGCCTGGGGTGTTAAATCATGGCCGGCAAAAACTCCATCTAAAAATTTAAAATATCCTGCAATAGCAATCATAGCTGCGTTATCGGTAGTAAATTTTAGTTCGGGAATGTAGGTGTTCCATCCATATTTTTTACCTGCGCTAATGGTGGCGTTTCTTAAGCTTGAGTTTGCCGCAACTCCTCCGGCAAGCGCAATTTCCTTAATTCCGTATTGTTTTGTGGCTTTAACTAGTTTTTCTATCAGGATAGTTGTAATGGTATGCTGAAGTGAGGCGCATAGGTCCTCCTTATTCTCCTCAATAAAATTTGGCGAGCTAGCAATGCTATCGCGAAGGAAATATAGGAACGATGTTTTTAGGCCGCTAAAGCTAAAGTCGAGACCCTTAGGAAGAGGCTTGGCAAACTCGAACGCATGTGGGTTGCCTTTTACAGCGAGTTTATCAACAACAGGTCCCCCCGGATAACC
>CAZGQZ010000189.1:0-5343 GCA_964527985.1 uncultured Rikenellaceae bacterium
TAAGGGTTTCGTATGCCCATTGAGTGTGCGTAATTGAACCAATACTTTTTGCCATCTCAAGGCTTTTGTTAGAGCACTCTTCTGCTTTATTTAGCATATTCAGTTCGGTATATGCTCGGGCAAGGTTAACGTAGCTATCGGCAATAAACTTTTTGTCGCCAAGTTCTAAGTCAATCTCTAGCGCTTGTTTAAAAAGATCGAGTGCGTTATTTGGTCTGCCTTGGTAGAGGTGAATTTTCCCAATGGCGTTATACGATATGGCCAAACCTTTAAGGCTATTTAGCTGCTGGTTTGCTTTTAGCGATTGCGTATAGTAAACCATTGCGCTATCGTAAACACCCATAAACTCGTAAACCTCACCAATGTTGTTGTAGTTTATGGCTTGCCCTAATCGGTTGTTCATAGTTAACGACAGGTCCAATGCGCGCTTAAAATACGCGAAGGCTTCCGGATACTGCCCGTTTAACGAATAGATATTGCCAAGGCTGTTTAGCGAAACCGAAATGTTGAAAGTATCTTTTGCTGTATCGGCTGCCTTCAGCCCAAGAAGATGATACTGAGTTGCTTTTGGATGGTTGTCCATTCGCCTATAAACAACTCCCGTACTATTGTATGCCGTTGCAATTAGATGCTTATTTCCCGATTTTTCTGCGTAAGCCAACGAAAGGGTGTGATGTTTAAGTGCTTTGTTGTACTGTGCTATATTCCGGTATAAAACACCATAGCTATTATGTACCCTTGCCAAAGCCCAATAGGCTGAATCTTTTGTTGCAATGCTTAGCGCTTGCGATAGCACCTCTTCGCATTTTTCCAAGTTTCTGATATCCTTATTGAAAAATCGGGATATATCAATTAAAAGTTCAAGCTTTATGGAGTCGTTTTGCTCGTTGGCCACTCGGGCTTTTAGGCTATCTAACCTTTCATTGCCAAGGGAGGTAAGACTCGATAAGGCAATAATAAAAAGGAGAAAAGCAATATGAATAAAATGTTTCATCAATCGACATATTTTGTTGTAAAGATATGAAAATTATACTTTTTGTGATATTTCAGAAGTTTTCTGCTTTAAACTTGAAGATAATAGCACAAAGCCCTTTTATTGCAAGAGTTTTTGTTATAAGTTTGCGTGTTAGGATTATACTGGTGTTGTCTTTTGTGCAAAAGCAATTTTATTTTCATTCTTGAGCGTTTTTAATTAGCAGTAAATGAAAAAACTCTTAAAGGCATTTGTTGTAATGGTAAGCATGCTCTCTGCTTTCATCATTGGTCTTGCAGTGGCAGGTTACTTACTCGAAGATAGAATTGTTGAGTACACCATCAGTCAGCTTAACAACAGGTTAACGGCAACGCTTAAGGTAAAAGAAGTTAAGGCATCGTTAATTAAAAACTTTCCATACGCTAGCGTAACTTTAAGCCATGTAGAAATAGTTGAAGGAAGCCTTGAGACTCCCAAAGAGTTTGAAACAGGCCTTATTTCCATTGATGAACTTACGTTAAAGTTCAACTTAATTAGCGTTTTCTCAAAAACCTATAGCATTGAAAAAATGCTGCTTAAGGATGGCTGGATAAATCTTTACTTTGATAATTCAGGGAAAGGAAACTTCGATATTTTTACTAAAACCGAAGGCAGTAGTAAAGGATGGATTTTGGATGTGCACAAGCTGGAACTTGATAATATAAACATAAGCTATATCGATCCGAGAACAGGCTGGGTTTGTAAGGGTTATATAGAAAAGGGCGAACTCAACGGACAGCTCAATGCGAGCAGCATTTTAGTTGGTACAAACCTAAAAGGAGTTATTGGTATACTACGACAAGGAGGTTTTCACTATTTGAGAAATGAGCGCTTAGAGCTTAAATCGACTTTTGAGGTAACCGATTCGGCTCTGGTTATTCAGGATGGATTTTCAATGTTGGGCGGAGCAAAACTTGCGGTTGACGGAACGGTTGGAAGGGGCAAAGGGGCTCCAGTTTCTCTCTTCATATCGGGCGATAATCTTAGCGTTAATAGCCTTGTTTTACTGCTATCGCAGTTTAACCTATCGCTACCACCTAATACCAAAACCAAGGGGGATTTTACCTTTAAGCTAAGCATCGACGGGCTTAGTAGGGTTGATAAACCATTTTTGGTTAATTTGAAATTTTTTACTGGCAACTTAACCCTTTCGTTGCCCGAAAAACCCGACTTGCACTTATCCAATGTTATAGGAAATTTTTCAAATGGTAGTCAGGGAAAGCCCGAATCAACCTCGATAGAGATTTCTCAGTTTAGGCTGGAAACGTTAAACTCATATGCCGAGGGAGCCCTTAGGCTTAAGAATATAACCTCACCACTTTACCACATAAAGGTTAAGCATAGCCTCGATGTTGGAAGCCTCAGCAGTTGGGGTATAAAGTTTCCGGCAACTAGCGGCGAGGTTAGTGGCGATTTTGAGGCGCTTGGCATACTTGACCAAATTAATGGCATTTCTCTAGCCTCTTTCGAGAACTCAAAGTTTAATGCTAAAACAAAACTTAGTAATGTTAGCTTCGAAAAAGTGGGCAGAATACCTGATATTAAGCAAGTTTCGGGTGTTTTTACCATTGCCAAACAGGATATTACTCAGGCGAAGCTAAAGGGGCTATTAAATGGAGCAAATTTTGAAACCGATTTTAGCGTTACAAATGCAGGGGGTATTCTGTTTGGAAACACTGAGGCTATAGTACAAGCAAACGTAATTGTCGATTCGGTAAACTCGAGCTGGCTTTTAGCAGATAACCTCGAAACAGCTCAGGTGCAAGGCACATCAACATGGGATAGGATTCAGTCAATTTCAGGCGATATCTTCATTGATAAGTTTATTCATAATGATTTTATGGCACAACCTCTAAGTGCATCGTTTTACCTTAATAAGAATGAGCTTGTTTGTAACAGCTTTTTATGCCGTTCGTGCGATGGAATAATTACCGGTAGAATTGATGCAAGCACAATACTGAGTCATGAATATACTCTGAATGCCGATGTGGATTTTGATGGAATCGATGTTTCAAAGCTTTTTTGGTCGTTTAATAACTTTAAGCAAGATATAGTTACGAGCCAAAACCTTTCGGGACTGCTCGATGGAAATGTTATACTAACCACAAAAGTTCGCAATGGAAGCATTAGCACTAAGGATGCCGAGGCAACTTCGCGCCTTACGCTAAGCGATGGACGACTTAAAAATGTAAAGCAGCTGGAAAGTCTTTCCAAATTTATCGACCTTAATGAGCTGCAAGATATTTATTTTAGCACGCTAACAAATACAATAACAGTAAGAAACGAACAGGTCATAATCCCGCAAATGGAGGTTAGCTCCTCGGCAATAAACCTATTTGCATCGGGGAGGCATAGCTTTAACGGCGAGTATGTTTACCAAACACAACTTAGGCTCTCCGATATTCTTTTCAAAAAATCATCGGCTCAAAGCAGCCAGTTTGGTGTTGTTGAAGATGATGGTGATGGGGTTAAGCTATACCTAAAAATTGAGGGCGATAAGCAAAACCATAACGTTTCATATGATAGAGCAACCGCCCGCGATGTTTTTAGAGATAACCTGAAAAAGGAGGGTGAGGTCTTAAAAGGAATAATTCAGGATGAGTTCAGCTTCTTAAAAAAGGATTCCCTAAACGACATGCAACAGGGAAGCGGCCAGAAGGCAGACACTACCATGGAGGAAAAATCGACCAAGTTTACTATTGAGTGGGACGACGAGTAGCGTATACTTTTTTAATAGTCTCAACGTTTGCTTAACAAACCAATATACCTTACCGTTTTGGAAGCCTATGTAGCAAAACAAAGATGGAAGTTAATACTGCTTTTAGTAGCCGTGATTATTGGCTTTGCATCGTTATATATTACAAATTCGCTGGTTAAAGAGCTCTCAAACGAAGAGCGAAAGAAAATTGAACTATGGGCACAGGCCATTCGAGAGCTTTCACAGGTTAACAATCTGGCCGATACTACACAAAGTTTTACCATTATTCTTGATGTTCTACAGAATAACACCACTGTTCCGGTTATTCTCACAGATGAAGACGGGGGCATCCTCTCGTATCGGAATTTATCGCTTAGGCGGGCAAACCACACTGCCGAACTGGAGAGAGAATTAGAGCAGATGAAAAAAGATAGGGAACCCATTGAAGTTGTTCTTCTCGATGGCACTAAAAATTTCGTTTACTACAAGGATAGCACAACTTTAACTAGGTTAACCTACTATCCGTACATTCAGCTATTTATTATTGTACTTTTTATTTTAGTCTCATACTATGCCTTTAGTTACTCCAGACGAGCTGAGCAAAATAGGGTCTGGATTGGCATGGCCAAGGAAACGGCACACCAACTTGGTACTCCAACGTCTTCGCTGCTTGCATGGCTCGAGATAGTGAAGGAGTCAAATCTGAAACAAAATCTTATTGATAACTTTGAAAGCGATGTAGCAAGGCTTGAGAAGATTGTTGACCGGTTTTCGAAAATTGGCTCAAGTCCAGTTCTGGTTCAAAGCAACCTTGTTGAAATAGTTAACGGTACCATTGATTATCTGCGCAATAGGTTTTCGAGTAAAATTACCTTTGTTAAGCATTACGACGAGCGCTCAACCATAATTATTCCCCTTAACGAGACACTTATTGAGTGGGTAATTGAAAACATAATAAAAAATGCAGTTGACGCCATTGGCGCTTCGGGTACTGTTAGCGTATCGATTACTGATAACGATCAGACAGTTTTGCTCGATATTGCCGATAACGGCAAAGGAATTCCTCGATCGCATTTTAAATCGGTTTTTCAACCAGGCTTTACTACAAAATCGAGAGGCTGGGGTCTTGGTTTATCACTCTCAAAGCGCATTGTTGAGGAGAACCACAAAGGAAAATTGTTTATTAACAGCTCGGAGCTTGACAAGGGAACAACTTTTAGGGTTTTGCTAAAGAAAAACCCCTCTTAAGAGGGGCTTAGTGTTTTAGCAGAATGACTCGCAACGTATTCCGATTTACTGTTTATCGGAGTGTTGGTGAAAGTAAAGGTTAAACTTTTGCTGTTTGAACTTAGTATCTGAGTTAGGGTGTTTTCATCACCCAATATTTCGATACATCTATCAATAACCTCATCTTTATTTAGATTATATTCGGCTTTACCTTTTTGTAGGTAGTATCGACTAACTATTTCCTCTTCAATAAGTTTTGCAATCTCCTCTTTGTATAGCTTAAATTCGGCATATTCATTTTTATCAATAGCAACTGCGAGGCTGTCGAAATAGCTGCTGTTTGTATCAAAGTAGTTTTCGGCTTTTGCTGCCTTTTTAAGCTCCTTAAGCAAAGCAGAGGTTTGGC
>CAZGQZ010000190.1:0-5311 GCA_964527985.1 uncultured Rikenellaceae bacterium
TTTGGGTAAACCAAAATATTTGATAAACCCTCCTGCTCGATACCTGTAGAAGATACTGTTAAGATAATATTCTCGTTCACATTTGCATTCTCAACCATAACCGATCCTGTATATGTATGGTAATTATCGGCAGAAATACTGTAGTAATACTCTCCATTAGGAAGTTCAAATATGGCTTTACCATCAGCATCGGTAATAATAGTACTTTCGCTAATTGTTACTTCAGCACCTTCAATTGGCAATGCTTCTGTGTTTTTAACAGTAAATGTTAGCATATAATGCACAATTACTTCAATCATAGTAACGGCTTCGGTTAGCTCTGCACCGTCAATGGTAACGCTGCTACTAACATCTTGATAATCGTCTAATGTAATTGTATAAGTATAGCTGCCATTTGCTAAATTAACAGTGGCAATTCCAAACTCATTTGTAACAATAACATTGTTATCAATGTTGATAATTGCACCTTCCAAGGCAACCATATCGTCGGTAGTAACACTAAATGTTAGCGGATAGGTAATCTCAATTAGCGATACGTTTTCTGTTACATCTTGGTCGTTGATAGAAACTGCACCATCTTCTGAAATGTACCCATCATGAGTTACGGTATAAGCATTAATACCACTTGAAACATTGGTAAATTCTGCTAATCCATTTTCGTTTGTATCAATCTCTCCGTATCCATACAATTGAACTGTAGCATTACTTATGGGATTGGCTCCGTCATTTACATTAAAGGTTACAGTATAGGTTTCAAGAGATTCTTGCAGAGTAATACTTTGATTCGTATTTGCATTGTTCACTGTTATTGTACCTGTTACTTGATCGTAACCAGCCATTGAAACTCTGTAATTGTAAGAACCATTAATTGTATCTAAAGTAGCTTCGCCATTTTCATCGGTAACAATAGTTGTCTCATCAAAAGTAATTGCTGCTCCTTGGATTGGATTGGAATCACTATCAAATACGGTTAATGTGATAGTATACAACGCTTGCATAACAATATCAACGGTATTGTCAGAACCGTTAACAACTACATCGCTAATTTGAGTTTGGAAACCATCTTTTGTTACTGTGTAATTGTACGTTCCGTTTATCGTATCAATGGTTGCCACTCCACTCATATCGGTTACAAGCATTTCATCCTCAAAATAAATTGTTACCCCTGACAATGGATTGGTTCCATCGGTTACGATAAACTGGACCGTATATAAAGGGATAAGATTAATGTTTACAGTAGTATCCTCGCCATCTACAATAACTTCACCTACCTGACTTTGGAAGCCTTCAATTTCAATGCTATAACCATATGTTCCATCAATCAGTTCTATATCCAAATTACCATCTGCATCGGTAAAAAGTTGGATACCGGCTATTTCAACCTGGACATTCTCTAGTGGTTCTGAATTAATGGTAATATGGAATGTGACAACATAGGTTTTCAGCAAAGTAACATTTTGTGTATAATTTTCGCCGTCAACAGTTATTGTTCCTGAATGAGATAGATACCCATCTTTTGTTATGGTATACTCATAAACCCCATCAGCTAAACTAAATTGGGTTAGGCCATTAGTATCAGTAGTAAGAACCTCACCATTTGATAGGCTAACCTCTGCATCTGAAACTGGATTTTCCCCATCGGTAACAGAAAAAGTAACTTCGTATTTAGGCTGAATTACCATTACCGTATCGGTAAATAGAGTAAGTTCAGGATAACGAGCATTGGTAATAGTACATGAATACCTTGTAAAATCTTCAAATGGAATTATAATGCTGTGAGTATCGGTAGTTCCAATATGAACATCATCTTTATACCACATAAACGAATTATCGGTACATGAATCGGTAACGCTCAGCACTAATTCATCGCCATTAATTAAGTATTGAGGAGCAGCTAAATGGCTCTGTGGGGCATAAGAATAGTTTGGACTAATTGCAGTCCAGCTAATTTTTACAGAATCTAAATCGGAAAAATCAAATTGGTTTTCCTCAATAAAACAATAGCTAATATTTGTTAGACCAGAAAAATCAGGTAGGTCATTCAGCGTATTATTACTTAGGTATAATGACTTTAGATTTGTAAGATTCTTTAATTCATCAGGTACAGCTCCCGTAAGAAGTTCATTTCTAAAGGCAAGGTTCTCTAGTGATAAAATATTTCCAATCTCGGCCGGAATTGTTCCGGCTATGCCTTCGTTATCGTATAAGTAAAGGGTTTTAAGTCCGTCCAAATCGCCTAAACTGGCAGGTAAATTACCGCTTAAATTATTATTACGTAGTACAATTTCTGCTACCCTGTCACCTACAACCGTAATTCCATACCAAGCATTAACAGGCAAGTCAGATAACCAGCTCTCATTATCGGTCCAGTTATCCCCATTAGTAGCATTATATAGATCAACTAAAGCATTGTAATGGCTAGTTAATACACCCTGCGTTAAGTTTTGTCCTACAGCCACAGTATAAAGTGTGAGATCAGGATAAGCGCTATTGGTTACTTCACAATAGTAGGTACTTGCATCTGACACATCGTAGCTTAGCTGGCTATTGGTTTCTCCTGTAAAGACCTCACCATTGCGAATCCATTGATAACTATTATTTTCACTTTCATCGATAACTGTAAGGGTTACGGTACTTCCAACAGTGTCGATGTGTTGAGAAAGTGACGCTTGTGGCGAATAAATAAAAGTATTTATGTCGCCTTCCTGAAATCCCGTATTTTCATGATCGGCAAAGGTTAACTGATTATTTTGAGTATATAAATAGACTAAACCAGCATATGAGCTACCCACATTTGAAAGATTAGGAAGAGAGTCAAGCTTATTATTATTTAGTAATAATGCATAAGCCACGGGTAAATTATTAAGTTCTTGAGGAACATTACCTTGTAGCTTATTTCCAGTAAGACCAAGAACATATAAGGAGTTTAAGTTCCCCAGCTCAGAAGGAATCTCACCAGTGAATTGATTGTTGTATAAATATAAAACATTTAGTTCTGATAAACTACCCAGTTCGGCGGGGATTTGACCTCCAATATTATTACCATTAAGGTTAAGTTCGTACAACTTTTCTAGATTCTGAAGTTCTACGGGCAGCGTACCTGTAAGATTGTTATCATTTAAATAAATACTAACAACCCTACTGTTTTCAACCGTTATTCCATACCATTGGTCAACTGTGTTTTCACTTAACCAGTTTTCGTTATTAATCCAGCTATTGCCGTTAGTAGCATTATAAAAAGCAACAAGTGCTTCATAATCCTCCAAAGTAACGCCATGACTCGATTCTCCTGAATAAACCTCAAGTGTTTCGAGTATAAGATCAGGAAATTGACTATTTGTTGCTTTGCACGAATAGTAATCGTTGGTTACGTTGGTAACCGTTATGGTGTTGCTTGTTGAAGTTTCAATCTCAACTCCATTTTTAAACCAAGTATATTCGTTACCTGTTCCTCCAATATTTGCAATTAATGTGAGCTGATCGCCATTTTTAAGGGTATCTGGAGCAGCTAGTTTTCGTTGAGGTGCATAATGATAGTGTTCATCTGACCAATCGATACCTGCTCTCTCTAGATCGGCAAAATCAAAATAATTACTACCAGCAAGTATGTTAAACAAACTGGTTAATCCGGTCAGGTCAGGTAAGTGTGTAAACTGATTATTGCTTATGAACAAATAGTCCATATTCGAATAATTTCCTATTTCAGCTGGTATTTCTCCTTCCAGCATATTATAATCTACCGTAAGATGATACATGTTTGTAATATCGCCTAACTCAGCAGGTAACGTACCTGAGAGTTGATTTCTATCAAGATACATGCAAGTAAGATTCGAAAGGTTTCCTAAGTTTGCTGGAATAGAACCCGAAAGGTAATTTCCGCTCAAACTCAGCAAATCTATATTAAGTAAATTGCCCAGTTCACTGGGTATAGAACCCTCAAGCTGATTATCATTAAGCAACAATTTAATTAAATTAGGCATATCTCCCAATTCAATTGGAATGGTGCCGGTAAACTGGTTTTCCGAAATGCTTAGCTCATTTAGGTATGATAAGTTTGCCAATTCAGCAGGAATGGTTCCAGAAAGCTGATTATTCCACATAATTAGGTTTCTTAACTTTGATAGGTTACCCAATTCTGGGATAAGGCCTCCGGTAAGCTGATTTGAACCTAAATGAAGAAATTCTAATTCACTTAAACTGGCTAATTCTGTAGGAATTTGACCTGATAATTGATTCCAAGATAAATCCAAATGCTTCAAACTACTAAGGCCTTCAATAGCTGAAGGAATTGCCCCAGTAACGCTATTTCTTGCTAAATTTAAAACCTCCAGCGCATCTAGTCCAAATAGCTCCTCAGCAAAATTTCCAGTCACATTCTGCGTTGCATCATAATTAATATAAAACTCAATTGCAGTAACTCTTGAGTTTTCAACAGTAACTCCCCACCAATCTCTTACAGGAGTTTCACTCAACCAGTTATCCTTGTTAGTCCAGTTTACACCATTCATTTTATTGTAAAATGCAACAAGAGCTAAGCTATCATCAACAGAACAGGTAATTGACTCTGCTCGTGCCTTTTGCTTAGTAGTTTTCTCGTTAAGTCCTCTATAATACTTCTGTAGATATTGATACACAATCTCATTCCTTCCTTGCTCCGCTTTAGTCGGATCGAATTGCTTGTTATCAAGTTCATTAATCAAGTCGGCACTTTCAATAGTTAAAGTATTTACTTGAGCCTTAATAACTGGTAAAAACAGGACTACAAATAGTACAATTGTAAAAACACGTTTCATTTAATTAGGGTTTAGTTTAACAATTTGGTTTGGAATAAAAGGTTAATTGTATGTGTGTATACTCTTAAAGTATTAAGCCTTAGTTCAATATTTACTTCAGAAATAATTGAGTTTTTTGAGCTGAATTTTTAGAGCACACAAATGTAGATTTTTTTTGCCTTGATAGGATTTTTAAATAATTCATTAATTTATCTTATATACCAACATATCAAACAGATACATTAATTCAGGCTCGGAAATAATCTATATTTATCGATATGTTTAAAAGCATTCTTTCTGCAAAAAGAATTGTCTTAATAATTAGATTAACCAAACAAAATGGTTATAAGCTCAACTTTGTCATTAAACAACTAGTATTCTGACATATAAATAAAAAATTGAAAAGCAAAACTACAAATCCCAAGGCAGTATACTTTTGCTGCCTTGGGATTATGTATGCTATTTAATGGTAAGTAGCATTACTGCTTTACCATTCGCTTTACAACGCGGTGTCCATTGCTGGCAACTAGCTCAACAAG
>CAZGQZ010000191.1:0-1345 GCA_964527985.1 uncultured Rikenellaceae bacterium
GGGTAACCCTAAATGTTTACGATATGTATGGGCGAGAAGTGGCAGTGCTAGCTAAGGACAAATTACTTCACGCTGGCGAGCATAACATTCCTTTTCGTTCAATTGGGCTTCCAAGTGGAATGTATATTTATAGACTCCAAATAGCAAATGGCCATTTTGAGTCGGGGAACATGCTTATTGTTAAGTAGTAAGTGTTTGCCACTCTGTAATGCTTAAACGTAATTATTTATTCATTAAAACTTAGCTTTTAGCTAAAGAATACTGGTAAATTAACGAGTAAAATTGCCCAACTTTAACTATTTGTTATTGTATCTTTACATGTAATGCCATTGTTAAAAAAAAACTATACGATGAAAAGTAGCGATTACACAATTTTACTTGTTGATGATGAGCCAGATATACTCGAGTTTATAGGGTATAATCTTCGTAAGGAGGGCTTTCGGGTTTACACAGCCAATAACGGTAAGCAAGCAATTACTATGGCAGAGGAAATTCATCCGCACCTCATCCTTTTAGATGTGATGATGCCCGAAATGGATGGAATTGAAACCTGCGAGGAGCTTAGAAAACACAACACCCTTAGCAATACGCTTATTGCATTTTTAACTGCACGAGGCGAAGATTACTCCCAAATAGCCGGATTTGATGCAGGTGGCGACGATTATATTACTAAACCCATAAAGCCAAAAGTGCTTATCAGCAGGGTTAAAGCGTTACTTAAGAGAGTTGATTTTGGAATATCAAAAGATACTGAAGGGGCTGAGGTTGCTGCTGGGATACAAATTGACAGAGAACGCTTTGTTGTTGTAAATAATGGTGAGGAGATAACTCTTCCGAAAAAAGAATTTGAACTCCTCGCTTTGCTTTATAGCCGTCCTCAAAAGGTTTTTACGCGCGATGAGATTTTCTCGTCGGTTTGGGGCGACAATATTATTGTTGGCGACAGAACCATTGATGTACACATTAGGAAGCTACGTGAGAAAATTGGTGAGAACTACATTAAAACAGTAAAGGGTGTGGGCTATAAATTTATCGATTAGTATATTTGTTTCTACTTTTTTTAATATTGTTTAATTAAACTTCTCCTTTTATGGGTTTCTTTACCTGGAATGAAAAATATGAAACCGGTATAGATAGTATTGATAACGATCATCGGAAACTTGTGAAAATGATTGATGATCTTTTTGTTGCAATGAGTAAAGGGGAGGCAGCAGAAGTTATTAGCGAAACAATAAAAGGACTAGCAAACTATACACTTACCCATTTTACCCGTGAGGAGATGATGATGAAGAGCATAGGGTATGCCGATTATGAATTGCATTTGGCTTCACATAAAGCATTCATT
>CAZGQZ010000191.1:1445-5276 GCA_964527985.1 uncultured Rikenellaceae bacterium
CGACTTCATCTTCATCATTTTGGGGTTTCGCCTGCTTACCAAAGAAAAGGCGTAGGAGATAGGCTTACCATTGAGTCGCTTCGCTTTGCAAAGCAAAAAGGCTATCAGATAAAGCTTGAGGTGCATCAGTCAAACACCCCTGCCATTGCCCTTTACAAAAAGCATGGGTTTCAGTTTCTTGGTGATTACGATGTGTATATTATTCGCGACCTCAATGGCATAAACCTTTAAGTGCTATAACTTGCCAAAAGCCATATCAACTGCATGGCTAAATCCCGAATCGTTGTTCGACCTTACCACAGTATATTTCTCTTTTAGTTCGTTAGGGGCATTTGATACCACAAAGCTATTTGGGTAGTGGTTAAGCATATCCACATCGTTATAATCATTTCCAATAGTGACAACCTCACTAGTATCAATATTTAATAGTTTGCAAATATGATTAATACCTAAGGCCTTCGATACATCATTCCTAAAAATTTCCATCCATATTGAATGCCCATCGAGAGGTGATGTTGCCCTAATAACCTTGAGCATTGGGAAACAATGTCTTAATTTTTCAAACCATTCCACATCGTGAGGCAGAATCGCAATAATTTGGGCTGCCGATGAGCCATAGCTAACCCCGGGTGCAAATGGCTGGCAAAAAGGTTGGTAAATAGCTAACCTTTGCTCAAAATCGGGGTTGTTATTACCCGATCGATAGTATAAAAACCGATGGTTTGATGGAATTGGTTCGTGCACCATAAAATCGACCTTATGGCGCATTAGCTCATTAACAATAAGCTGTACTTGCTTTTCTGAAATTTCAGTGGCGTATAGTAACTCTTTTGTCGATAGGTCTAAAACTCCTGCGCCTGATGAGAAAATGAGATAATCAACGGGAAAATCGTCGGGGAGAACTTGCGTATATGAGAATGGGGATCGGCCTGTTGCAATTGCTCTAACAACGCCCTTCCTGCCAAGTTTCTCGAGTGTATGCAAATCGGTTGTACTAACTGCTCCGGTGCTATTAAGCAGGGTTCCGTCTAAATCAGTAACAACCATTTTAATGCTCATCTTTTTGTTCAATATCAGGTGGCTAGCTGTTTTGTTTTAAGTGCCATTTTTTGTTTAATCTGTAGAACAAAACCGAAAGTTTTACGTTAAGTACTACAGGGACAAAAATGGAAAATCTTGGCAATTACCCATGCAAATGTATTAAAAGATAAAACTCTTTCAAATCGTTTATTGATTTGATGAGTCTTACTTTTTCATGTTTTTTAGCCAACAGTGCATAGCGCAATTTTTGGTTAAGTAAAGTTAATATCATTGTAATTAATTTTTTTTTCAGGATGTAATTTGTATTTTTATAGCAAGTAATTCAACCATAAAACAATCTGAGATATGTCGAAAACAATCACATTTAATGAGCTCAGGAGGGTGAAAGACCAGCTTCCTGATGGAACAATGCAGATAATTGCAGAGAAGTTGAATCTGAATCCAGAAACTGTACGAAATTATTTTGGTGGAACCAACTGGGAAAATGGCGAATCTGTAGGTTTTCATTATGAGCAGGGGCCCGATGGAGGAATTGTTACGCTCGACGATACTACTATACTTGACTTAGCATATGAAATTATTGAAGAATCAAATGCAGTAGTGTAGTCACTTAAATTAAAACGAATTGGCAAAGGCAGTGAAGTTTTTCTCTGCCTTTGTTTATTATTCCCTTTTGTATCATATTTATGGCAATGCAGATAAATTCTGTTGAAGCAAAATGGCTAAGTCCGATTTGCAGTTTTCTTAAACCCTTGTACGAAAGTATCCATATTCCCTCGCACGATATTTCTCATCATTTAAGGGTGTGGCATATTTGCAACAATTTGGTTAAACAGCCACTAATTTCGCAAAGCCTAAATGCAGCAATCTCAAGTGAGCATCTTCTTATTGCCTGCTTATTTCACGATACAGGGCTAACTCTAGATAAAAGTGAGCGTCATGGCTATGCAAGCGCAAAGTTTTGTGCTGACTTTTTTAGTGAAAATTCGCTGCTTAATATTGAAAACCAACGCATGGTTTTATATGCAATTGAGCATCACGACGATAAAAGTATTCAACAAGCTAATTTTAAGGATTTATCACCCGAATTGCAGTTGACCCGAATTTTATCAACTGCCGACGATTTAGATGCATTCGGACTAATTGGTGTATACAGGTATATTGAAATTTATGCGCTTAGAAAAATTGCTTTGCACAATATGCCAGCAAAGGTATTGATGAATATTGCGAACAGGCATAAAAACTTCACTAATCTTGTAGGTGTAAATACAGCTTTTTACCAAAAGCATACAAAGCGATATGCTGATACAGTTGACTTTTTTAAAGGTTTATTGGAGGAGTTAAATAGCGGAAACGAGGAAAATGGGCAATACACATATTTTGTCAAGTCAATTATTTATAACGTTATTAATAAAGAATATACAATTGAGCAAACTATAAACAATGAGCTAGTTTCATTTGCAAATTGCCCCGGCACAGACTTGTTTAATCAGCTAAATGATGAATTGAATCAATTCTCGTCTTTTTAAAAAAGATTTGTTTACCAACAGCAAAACATTAATCCAAAACAAATAATTTTGCATCAGATTTAAACTCTTATATAATTCCGTTAATCAAACACGTATAAAACAGTTAGGTGAGTAAATTATATTCGCCAGGCTTAAAGCAAATTCAATACCTAATGAAAAAGTTTTTAACCTATTTCTTGTATGCCGTAATTGCCTCGTTGGCTCTTATTATTTTAGCACGTCAAATTGTTAAAAAGAGCGTTAAAAAAATGCCCGAAGTGCTATTGCGCTACGAGGAAAATTATAGCTTAACTTACGCCGAAACCATCGAGGCTTACAAATCGCTGTCGAAACAGCATATAACAGCAAAACTTCTAACCTACGGAACTACCGATATTGGAAAGCCACTTCATCTGTTCGTTATTTCAAAAACTAAAAATTTTAGCCCCGACGCAATAAAGGATAAGGGCTTTAGGGTAATTATGGTGAATAATGCAATTCATCCGGGTGAGCCCTGTGGAGTTGATGCAAGCGTTAAGCTTGCTCGCGATATACTCGAAAACAAGGACGGACTCTGGGAAATTATGGATAGCACGGTTCTATGTATAATTCCTATGTACAATATTGGTGGTGCGCTTAATCGGTCTCCCTACAATAGGGCAAATCAGAATGGACCGCAAGATCAAGGATTTAGAGCCAATGCTAAAAATCTTGATCTTAATCGCGATTACGCACCAATGACAAGTAAAAATGCGCAAACCTTCGCACAAATTTTTCATAACTGGAAACCCGATCTGCTAATCGATACCCATACAACTAACGGAGCCGATTACCAATACGTTATGACACTAATTCCTTCGCATCCACAGGAATTGCCACCAATGCTTGGGCAGATTTTAAGCGATGATTTAGAACCATTTCTTTACAAGTCGATGAGGAATTCGGGTTACGAAATGATTCCCTACGTATCGCCAATGGGACAGCTACCCGAGAGCGGTTTGCAGCAGTATATTAACTCGCCCCGATATACTACAGGTTACGGTAAGCTATTTAACACCATAACCCTTATGACCGAAGCACATATGTTTAAGCCTTTTAATGATAGAGTTTTAGCAACGTATGAGTTTGTTAAAGCAGCATTAGTTTATACCGATAAGTATGGGAAAAGGCTTACCGATGCAAGGCTCGAAGCGGATGACTTTGTTAGGAATCAGAAGGATTTTGTTTTGCATTGGCAGCTCGATAGCACTATGAAGGAAGAAATTGAGTTTAAAGGCTACGA
>CAZGQZ010000192.1:0-3591 GCA_964527985.1 uncultured Rikenellaceae bacterium
AAAACGCCATCGCCCAGTTCGAGGATTGAAATATCGAAAGTACCACCACCAAGGTCGTAAACGGCAATTTTCTGATCGATGCTTTTTTTATCGAGACCGTAGGCTAACGCGGCAGCGGTAGGCTCGTTAATAATTCGTCGCACCTTAAGGCCTGCAATTTCGCCAGCCTCCTTGGTAGCCTGACGCTGTGAATCGCTAAAGTAAGCAGGTACAGTAATTACTGCTTCGTGAACCTCTTGACCAATGTAGTCTTCGGCAGTCTTCTTCATTTTCTGCAATACCATTGCAGAAATTTCTTGTGGAGTATACTTCCTGTCGTCAATAACAACACGTGGGGTGTTGTTCTCGCCCTTATCCACTTTAAACGAAACACGATTTATCTCTTTGCTAACCTTATCGTAGGTTTCGCCCATAAATCGCTTGATTGAGAAAATAGTTTTGCTCGGATTTGTAATTGCCTGACGTTTGGCGGGATCGCCAACTTTGCGCTCGCCATTCTCAACAAAAGCTACAATTGATGGTGTTGTACGTTTACCTTCGCTATTAGGTATAACCACTGGCTCGTTGCCCTCCATCACAGATACGCATGAGTTGGTTGTTCCTAAGTCAATTCCAATAATTTTACTCATTGTCTTATTTTTTTTAGTAATGAAATATTCATTTTTTAACCGTCATTGCTTTTTCAATGATTATGCCATTGGTTTTTAAGGTCCATTTCACTGATATTATGACACAAAACATGTTTCCGCACTGTTTTAATGTCAGTAAAGTGGTGACTACATTTGGCACTAATTGTATGTTAAGTCCTTCAATAAACTATCCATACTTTTGATACACTGGTCTTTAAATTCGAAAAACAGAGACTCACTGCCAAAAAGTCACCAATATATTCATCGCTTAAAATAGCCTAACATTAGCAGTAACCTGCCAGCAAATTTTAAAATATGGCCTATATTTGCAAATACCTATTTTACAATACTGATTAACTAAACCCAACCATATGTCAATTGAAAATAAGGCCAAAGTTGTAACCACCCACGTGCTTAACGAGATGAAGCTGAGAGGTGAGAAAATTTCAATGCTAACTGGCTACGATTACTCAATGGCTCGCATTCTCGATGCTGCAGGTATTGATGTAATACTGGTTGGCGATTCGGCATCGAACGTAATGGCAGGACACGAATCGACGTTACCCATTACGCTCGACCAAATGATTTACCATGGTAAATCAGTGGTTAAGGCTGTAAAAAGAGCGCTCGTTGTTGTTGATATGCCCTTTGGGACTTATCAGGGGAACTCGAAGCTGGCCCTCGATTCGGCAATCCGAATTATGAAAGAGAGCGGTGCCGATGCGGTAAAGCTAGAGGGTGGACGAGAAATTCTCGACTCTGTAAATCGCATCCTTTCGGCAGGTATTCCAATAATGGGGCACTTGGGCTTAACGCCTCAATCAATTCATAAATTCGGAACCTATGTTGTTCGTGCCAAAGAAGAGGAAGAAGCCGACAAACTGGTTGAGGATGCGCATTTGCTCGAAGATGCTGGCTGTTTCTCAATAGTACTTGAAAAAATTCCGGCAAAACTTGGAGCCCAAGTATCGCGAGAGCTAAAAATTCCCATAATTGGCATTGGGGCTGGGCCTGGCGTTGACGGGCAAGTACTCGTAACACACGATATGCTTGGTATAACACAAGAATTCTCACCCCGTTTTTTACGCCGATACCACAACCTATACGCCGAGATGCTTGGTGCTTTTCAGGCATACATTGGTGATGTGAAAAATGTCAACTTCCCAAACGAAAGAGAACAGTACTAAGGCAAGGAATTTATTATGACAGGTATCCAAAACAGAATTCTTTTCGAAGATAATCACCTAATTGCTATAAATAAGCTAGCCGGTGAAATTGTGCAAGGCGATAAAACCGGCGACAAGCCTCTGCTCGAGCTAGTAAAAGAATTCATAAAACGGCGCGACAACAAACCCGGAAACGTTTTTTTAGAAGCAATACACCGAATTGACCGACCAGTAAGTGGAATAGTTCTGTTTGCCAAAACCAGCAAGTCGTTAGCACGCATGAACAAACTTTTTCACGATGGAGACATTCAAAAAGTATACTGGGCTGTGGTTAGCAGCATGCCCAAAAAGCAAGAGGATACCCTAAAGCATTACCTGGTTCGCTACCCCGAAAAAAACAAATCGGTTGCATATACCGATAGCAAACCTGGCCGAAAAGAGGCTCGATTAAGCTACAAACTTATTGGTAGCACGGGCCGATATTTTCTACTCGAAGTTGAACTTCACACAGGCAGGCATCATCAAATTCGCGCACAGCTCTCAAAGGTTGGTTTATCAATAAGAGGCGACCTTAAATACGGTGCTCCCCGATCGAACCCCGATGGAGGAATTAACCTTCACGCCTACTCGCTAAAATTTGAGCATCCGGTAACCCACGATCAGGTCAGAATTGTAGCTAATCCCCCTAACGAATCGCTGTGGAACGCTTGTAAAGAAATTGCCAAATAACCCAACGCGACTTTTTTACATTAACGTACGCATTTCGTGGATAAACCATCGGATTACGATGATAAAAATGGGCTAAATTGTTTACATCGGTCAATTGTTTTGAGTACATTTAGCACTGTTGCATTTTAACCCTTTTTTTGCAGGCTAATGGGTAAACCGGTTTTAATCATATCAAGCAATTCAGCGCTTAAGGATAGCATTCATGATGCTATCGGCCGGAGCAATAATAAGTTTAGTACGGTAAATATACCCAGCTGCTCTGAATTAGCCGAAACCACTGAAAAGGAAAAGCCCATAGCAATCGTAATCGATTTTGAGCTAGGCATACAACAAATACTCGAAAGCATTTGTACGCTAAACTCAATTAACGGAAATAAAATCCCCATCATAATTACCTATCCAAAGAAAAGAGCTTCGGAAATTGAGGCAATTATTAGCGCTGGGATAAACGATTTTATCGATTATGAGAGCATCCCAAACACTTTATTACACCGAATCAACCTTTGTTTAATCAGAAAAAACGAGGTTGCCAAGTATATTAAGAACTCCGAACAGTTTAGCGATATATCGTTGGCTGCAAGCCAAGCGGGCAGTTCATTGCTAATTATTGATAAGCATGGAGCAATAGTTTGGGTAAACGAAGGTTTCGAAAGGCTATATGAATGCGACCTTAATGAGTTTCAAATGAAATTTGGTGATAATGTTTTTGAGTCGCACCTAAACCCCCGAACGGCAGAATCGATGAAACGCTGTGCTGAAAATGGCGAGTACGTTGTTTACGAATCGTTATGGTTTACTAATAGCAACAAGCGAAAGAATATCCAAACATCGCTTACTCCAATATACGATTCCAAAGGACAGTTTAGCAAAATAATTGCCATTGAAACCGATATTACCGATTTGAAAATGGCCGAGGAAGCGCTTAGCGAAAAGCACGACAACATGCTTACGGCAATGGAACACCTTGAGGATGCAAACCGACTGCTCGACGAACAACGAAAGGAGATTGAAAAGCAAAAGGCTAACCTCGAAGAGGAAAAGAACAAATCGGAATCGCTGCTGCTCAA
>CAZGQZ010000192.1:3691-5263 GCA_964527985.1 uncultured Rikenellaceae bacterium
TACGATATTTGGGGCGATACGGTTAACGTGGCCAGCAGAGTTGAATCGAACGGGCAAGCAGGCATGGTTAGCATATCGGAAAGCACTTACGAACAAGTAAAGGAATACTTCGATTTTGAAGAAATGGTGCAAATTGAGGCAAAGAATATTGGCATACTTAACACCTACTTCGTAAAACGAATTCTCCCCGAATACTCCGAGGATGAAAACGGTTACCTCCCCAATGCCGAATTTAGAAAAGAGCTTGCAAAATACTAATCATCAGCAATACTCATTTGCAAAAATCACCACTTTTCAGCAATAACCAACATTTCGTAGTCGTTGGTGGCTAGCTTACTATTTCGACTAAACGCTCCCGTATTGCAGCCATGTATGGCAATGTTTACAAAGCCAATAGATTTTAAGAGCCACGATATTTCCGATGGAACGTAGTATCGCTCATTGCATTGCAGGGTATGCTCAACTCCACTATCATCGGTGAATGTAAAAGTAGAATGATCTCTGAATGTCATCAAATCGAAGGTATGATCACTTGTATTCCCCTCATTCATATTTCCGCTAATAAAATCTTTTACCGAATGAAAAAGGGGGAATAGCCCATTTAGCGTTGTAAAAATAAACTTCCCACCCACTTTCAAACTTCGATAGGCATTGGTTAAAATCTGGAAATTCATCTCATCGGTTTCCATCAGCGGAAACGCTCCTTCGCAAAGCATAAGGGCTAATGAGAATTGGTTTGGAAAGCTAAAATCACAAGCATCATGCTGCTCAAAGGTTACCGTTACATTCTGCTCTTTGGCCTTTTGGCGAGCTCGCTGTAACTGGTTTTCCGACAAGTCGAAACCAAAAACCGAGTATCCTCGCTTTGCTAACTCAATGGAGTGCCGGCCAGTGCCACAGCCAATATCGAGAATTTGAGCTGTCTTATCGAAATTAATCTCTTGCTCAATAAAATCGATCTCAGCAAGTGTACCCTGAGTAAACGATTCGTTATCGTACTGCTTTGCGTAATTACTAAAAAGCTCCTGATACCACTTTAGCATAAAGCAAGCTATTTCGAAGCATTTATTGTGTTTGAAAAAGTAAAAGGTAAAAGGAATGTTGCATCATCAACTTCAACAACCCTTTTTTGACCAATCATAATAACCTTATATGGGCGTTTGCCAATATTTTGTGTTTCAATCATAACCTGACGACAGGCACCACATGGCGATATGGGCTCATCAACAGGTTTTCCCTTATAGCTTGCAGCAATGGCAATGGCCTCAACCGGAACATTAGGGAATGCCGTTCCGGCATAAAAAAGTGCAACGCGCTCGGCGCAAATGCCTGACGGGTATGCTCCGTTCTCCTGATTGCTACCAAGTATAACCTCTCCATTTGTTAGCAGCAATGCTGCACCAACTGCAAACTCGGAATATGGGGAGTAGCTCGTTTTGGTAGCCTCAATGGCTTGATGCGCAAGTTTTTTGTACTTTTCAGACAGATCGTTAATGCTGCCATATTCGGTAAAACTAAACGACAAACTCTTACTATTCTGCATCTACATCTTTATTAAATTTACCAATTGTG
>CAZGQZ010000193.1:0-5249 GCA_964527985.1 uncultured Rikenellaceae bacterium
GTTACCATCCTCTAAAAAATTAAGAATAGCTATGCGCATTGGATGTGCCATTGCCTTTAGCATTCCTGCTGCATGCTCCAGCTCTTCTATCTTAATATCCTTTACCTTACCCATAACACTGTCATATTGATATGATACAAATATATAAATACTTTTATAAATTAATGGGTTTAATGAATATTTTGAGTTAATTGCTATTCCTGATTTTTTGTAAAAGAGCCAAAGAGTAAATTTGAAAGGAGGATATTGAGCATAAACAGAAAAAATATAGTTAATTTGTTGTATTCAATTAATTAATAAACTAGCAAATTCGTGTTAAACCCAAATAGCATTAGAGTGCCAGTTGCTGAGGAGATGAAGAAGTTTGAGGGCTACTTCAGCAATGTAATGAAAAGCAAGGTTCCGCTTCTTGGCATTATTACTAACTACATATATCGCCGAAAAGGTAAACAGATAAGGCCTCTGCTGGTGTTTCTCACCTCAGGACTAAACGGCGGAATAACAAATTCGACCTATGTTGCCGCATCGATGATTGAGCTGCTCCATACCGCAACGCTAATTCACGATGACGTGGTTGACGAAGCCTATGAGCGGAGAGGCTCCTTTTCAATTAATGCCCTTTGGCGTTCGAAAATTGCAGTTCTGGTTGGCGATTTTCTGCTCTCAAAAGGTTTGCTCGTAGCCATTGAGAACGATGAGTTCGAACTGCTGAAACACATGAGCAAAGCCGTTAAGGAAATGAGCGAGGGTGAGCTAATGCAAATTGAGCGGTCGCGAAAAATGGATATTGATGAGGGTATTTACTTTGATATCATCAGAAAAAAAACGGCAACGCTCCTAGCCTCTTGCGCAGTAAATGGTGCGCAAGCGGCAAATGCATCGGCTGAAAACTTAGCGAAAATGTATAATTTTGGCGAAAACCTTGGAATTGCTTTTCAGATAAAGGATGATATATTCGACTACGAGCCAAAGGGGATTATTGGCAAGCCCACAGGCAACGACATTAAAGAGAACAAGCTTACGCTTCCTATAATACACGCACTCTCTAAGGTTAACAATAGTGAGCAATTGCGAGTTAGAAAACTTTTAAGAAAAAGCAAGCAAAGCTCAAAAGCGGTGGAAGAGGTAATTAGCTTTACCGTTGCACAAGGTGGTGTAGAGTATGCAAAGCAGAAGATGCAATTCTACGCCTCAGAATCGAAAAAAATTCTCGAAACATACCCCGACTCTGATTATAAAGAATCGTTAAATATGCTAATCGATTATATAACTACTCGAAAAAAATAAACTACAATGAGCATACTCGATATTATTCTGGTAGCCATATTTATTTACGCAGGCTTTAACGGATTTCGCAAAGGGCTAATCGGTCAGGCTGCTGGCCTAATTGCGCTAATTTTAGGTATTTGGGGAGCAATTCACTTCTCCGATTATACCGCGAGTTTAATAACTGAGCATTTTTCGGTTAACACTAAGTATCTGCCATTAATAGCTTTTGCAGTTACATTTGCGGCTCTAGTTGTAGCCGTTCATTTTGTTGGAGTTTTAGCCGAAGGTATTCTAAATCTTGCTTTTCTGGGTACTGTGAATAAACTCCTAGGAGTTGTGTTTGGCGTTTTAAAAACCGCCCTAATATTTAGCGTAATTCTTTTGCTACTTGGCAAAGTAAGCGATAGGGTTAAGATTATTCCCGACAGCTTTGGGAACAACTCAATACTTTACGGACCAATTAAACGCATTGCCCCTGCAATATTCCCCTATCTTAATTTCGATGAAATAAAAAGCAACATTGAGGAAACGTTTAGTTCTTCCGAAGAGAATAAGACAGAAGTATAAACCAAAACTTTACCCTATTTCCTTATCTTTGCCAAAATTTTTTGCACATGAACTTTGTTAAAGAGCTCGAATGGCGTGGCATGATTCACGATATAATGCCCGGAACAGAAGAACAACTTCAAAAAGAGATGACCTCTGCATACGTAGGAATTGACCCTACAGCCGATTCGTTACATATAGGTCACCTGGTATCGGTAATGATGCTAAAGCACTTTCAGCGTTGCGGACACAAACCAATAGTGCTGGTTGGTGGCGCTACAGGTATGATTGGCGACCCATCGGGAAAATCGCAAGAGCGGAATTTGCTCGATGAAAAAACGCTTAGGCATAATCAGGAATGCTTAAAGAAACAGCTCGCTCGCTTTCTCGACTTCGGATTGGATAACCCAAACGCAGCGGTGTTGGTGAACAACTACGACTGGATGAAGGAGTTCTCATTTCTCGACTTTATTCGCGACATAGGCAAGCACATTACCGTTAACTACATGATGAGCAAAGACTCTGTAAAAAAACGCATTAGCGGCGAATCTGGCTCGGGATTGTCGTTTACTGAGTTTACCTATCAGCTAGTTCAGGGTACCGATTTTCTTCACCTATACCAACAAAACGGATGCAAGCTACAAATGGGCGGATCCGATCAGTGGGGCAATATAACCACTGGTACCGAACTAATACGAAGAAAACTTGGCGGTGAAGCTTATGCGCTTACCTGTCCGCTTATTACAAAAGCCGATGGGGGAAAATTTGGAAAAACCGAAGAGGGAAACGTTTGGCTCGACCGAAACCTAACTTCACCCTACAAATTTTTCCAGTTTTGGCTTAACACATCCGATGAGGATGCGGAAAAGTACATCAAAATATTTACACTGCTCGACCAAGGCACAATCGAGAATCTAGTAAACGAGCATAAGCTGGCTCCTCACGAGCGAAAACTTCAGAAAACACTTGCCAAAGAGCTAACCATTATGGTGCATTCCGAGGAGGATTACAATTCGGCTGTTGAAGCATCGCAAATTCTGTTTGGCAAATCAACTTCAGAAATTCTTCATCGAATAGACGAAAACACATTCCTTTCCGTTTTTGAGGGTGTACCCATGTTTAATGTGCCAATGAGTCTGATTGAAGGTGGTGTTTCGTTTGCCGAATTAGCTGCTGAGCATTCCGCGGTTTTTCCTTCGAAAGGCGAGCTCCGCAGAACCGTAAAAGGTGGAGGGGTTAGCATTAACAAGGATAAGATTAACGACTCAGAAATGGTTGTAGATAAATCGCATTTAATAAACAACAAGTATATCCTCATTCAAAAAGGGAAAAAGAATTATTACCTAATTAAGGTTGACTAGCAATTAAACCAAGCAAACCATGGAAAACAAACTACCCGATTTTGACCTAAACGGAACCAACTTGGTTCAAATGGTATGGAAACGAAAAATTACTCTTACCATAATTACTGTAATTGCCCTCATTGCATCTACAATAGTTGCATTCCTAATAACACCAACATTCCAATCATCAGCAACGCTCATTCCTGCAAAAGCAACACAAACATCTAAAGATGTTTTTGTACCAACAAGGCCATATGGGCTTACCGTTTTTGGTGAAGATGAGGAGGTGGAACACCTGCTTCAAGTCCTCTCATCGGAAAGCCTAAGGCACACAGTAATTGAAAAGGAAAACCTTTTTGAGAATTACGAAATTGACCCAAACAGCTTACACGCTTGGACCAAAGTCAATAGCAAATTCGCATCTAATGTTTCATTTAGTCGCTCTCAGTACAGGACCGTTCGTATTAGCGCTTTTGATGTTTCACCCCAAAAAGCTGCAAGCATTACAAATACTGTTGTAACAGTTGCCGATAGCCTAATGCGTAAAACAAAAAGCGACCTGTCGAAAATAGCGCTTAAGGCGGCTACAAAACAATACGATGAAGCCATGCAAGAGCATAGCCGTTTATCCGATAGTCTCTCAAAAGTTATGTCTCAAGGAGCACTTGACATACCCTACCAAGCAAAAGAGATTACCAAGGTATATGCTGAGGCTATTGCGTCAGGTAATACAACTGCAGCAAATAGACTAAGCAACTACATGAAACAATTAGCAGAACATGGAGGTGAATACACCCGATTATCATACGATATCCTCAATAAATCAAAGCAAATTGTGGATATGCAGGAAAGTCTTCACTTCCTAAAACTTGAGGCAGAGGGAACCGTTCCTTCACAGTTTGTAATTGATTGGGCAACTCCCTCTGATAAAAAAGCCAAACCAAAGAAACTTTCAATAATTATTGTTTCTACCCTATCGGCTCTGTTCTTTGCTATATTCCTACTTGTTTTAGTCGATTTTTTCCGTACATCAATATATCCCCCAAAGGTTAGTGAGAAGTAAAATTGAAATAGCTCTTGTTGTTATACTGAGCCTTTTGTTTGTTGCTGTAAACTCTTATTCAACCTATCAACAATCAACAATTCTCAGCATAATTCCATTTGTCCTTTTGGCGGGTATGTGGGTGTTTTTTGCGCCCACAAAACTCTTTTACGGTCTTGCTCTGCTTGTGCCGCTTTCGGTTCCATTACGCAGAATAATTCCAGGCCTTTCGTTCGACTTTTGGTTTCCAACCGAACCCATGTTAGTCTTTCTTTTGCTTATGCTAATTCTAAAATCGCTTAAGGAGAATTACTTTCAAAAAGAGCTTTTAAGGCACCCTCTATTCATTTCAATGCTTTTCTTTCTAGGATGGATTCTCATTAGTGTGATTCCCAGTGAAATGCCTTTAGTTTCCATTAAGTATTTTTTTGTAAGATTTTGGTTTATTGGCGTTTTCTTTTACTTAGCATATTTCCTCTTTAAAAAAGATTTAAGCAGAATAAATGTATTCTTAGCACTTTTTACAGTTGGTCTTACAGTTGTTGCCATATTTTCAATAGTTAAACAGTCGGCTGTGGGTTTACTAAACCATCATTCGGCTTACAACTCATCGGCTCCATTTTTTATCGACCATACTTCGTACGGAGCAACCCTTGCTTTTGCTATACCGTTTATTGGAGTTCTCTCTTTTAATGCAAAAAAAAGGATTTATAAGCTAATAGGCTGGGGGCTTACTGGCTTTCTCACTATAGCATTAGTTCTATCATACTCTAGAGCGGCATGGTTAAGCCTTGTTTTGTCGATAGGTATTTGGGTGCTTATCCTTTTAAAAATAAAGCTTCGAACCATACTGGTTACGGGTGCAATTATAGCAGCTCTCTTTTTCACCTTTCAGGATGAAATAATGTGGAAGTTTGAGCAGAATACCACCGACTCCAGCGGAAATTTAGCCGAACATGTTAAATCGATATACAATATCCGCTCCGACGCATCGAACCTTGAAAGGATTAACCGCTGGGATGCTGCACTTAGCATGTTCTCTGAACGGC
>CAZGQZ010000194.1:0-5210 GCA_964527985.1 uncultured Rikenellaceae bacterium
TTGCTACCTACAAAAGTAACAACGTAAACACCGCTTGAAAGATCGCTAGTGTTAACCGTGCTGTTAATCATCTTCACGTTCATTACCTCTTGACCAATAAGGTTATAAACAACAACGCGCTCAATTTTTGAAGCATCGTTAACGGTAATCTCATTGGTAAATGGGTTTGGATAAGCAGTTAGATTATCGAATTGGTTTGTAGAAACACCAACTTCTCCATCGTCAGCACTAACTAAAATATTATCTAAGTTAATCCTGAACATATCAGAAATATTATAATGTACAAATGCAATGTAAATAATTTCACCAGCATAAGCAGTTAAATCTACATTTCTTTCATAGATCTCATTACCTGGAAGTGTTTCTTCTAAAACGATATTTTCATCGGTAAAACTTTCAACAGCATTGTCAGTAGTAGAAACTACTACTTTATAATGCTCAAGTGCCCATTCTGGATCTTGTCCAAATACCGTCCAATCTAAAGCAATATCAGCAGTATACTCAGTCAAGTCAATTGCTGGAGATACTAACCAATTCTCAGGTGTAAGTGCACCATCAGGTATCCAAGAAGCAGACGTCGCAACGTTTGTTGCTGTTTCAGTAGTAAAAGCAAACCAATTGTTTCCATCTCCATCTTGATCATAAGTAGTCCAAACTTCACCGTTTAGATCAGCACCAGTTTCATATCCTTCAAAATCTTCAGAAAAAATTTCTACAATTGCTTTTCCGCTCTTGTCTACTGAAGTAACAACTTGTCTTTCAACATTAGAATTGTCGTTAAACTTGAAATTCTCCTGAGCAAAACTTGCTACAGAAAAAAGCATAACCATCATTAAGGATAAAATTGTTCTCATAGTAATTAGTTTTTTTGGTTAATAATTAGATTCACAGCAAATATATAAACAAATTGGTAAGTACAAGCACAAAAACTAATTTTTAACAAAAAACACAAACGTTTGAAACGAGCATTCTGAAAACAATTCTATTTCAAAATGATAAAAATGAAAGGCCATTTTCTACCTACCTCCCCACAAATCTCAAGCCCACCAAGCCAGCAACGATCATTAGGATAAACAGAATTTTTAGTAGGTCTTTTGATTCGTTGAAGAGCAAAATTCCCAGGATGGCTGTAAAGGTTGCTCCAATACCTGTCCATACGGCATAAGCCGTACCTACAGGTAAAACCTTTAGCGATTGCGATAGCAACCAAACGCTTATAGCCATGGATACTGCCGTAAAAACCGACGGCCAAAGCTTTGTAAACCCATTGGAATACTTTAGGCCAATGGCCCAACCCGTTTCAAATAATCCGGCAACAAACAGTATTGCCCATGCTGTAGCAATCTTCATAGTATATAATTTTAGTGTAAAACCCCTTTAAATAGTAGCTGCTAATTTTTTAAGACATTTGCCCCAATTAATTACTTACAAATATGCTAAAATTCTTAATTTTGCGGTCTTGCTTTTTTAACATTAATACAATCAGGTTAATATGGATATTTCGGCAAAGTACAACCCCAGCGAAGTTGAAGATAAGTGGTACAAATACTGGCTCGATAACAAGCTGTTCCGCTCTGTTCCCGATGAGCGCGAACCATTCTGCGTTGTTATCCCACCGCCAAATGTTACGGGTGTATTGCACATGGGGCACATGCTCAACAATACCATTCAGGATGTGCTGCTTAGGCGTGCTAAAATGATGGGCAAGAATACTTGCTGGGTTCCGGGTACCGATCATGCATCAATTGCCACCGAGGCAAAAGTAGTTGCAAAGCTAAAAGCCGAAGGTATTGACAAAAATACCCTAACCCGAGAGCAGTTTCTTGAGCATGCTTGGGAATGGAAAGAAAAACACGGCGGAATTATCCTAGAGCAGCTGAAAAAAATGGGCGCATCGTGCGATTGGGATCGGACTGCATTTACTATGGACGAGAACCTATCGGAAAGCGTTATCAAGGTTTTTGTCGATTTACACAAAAAAGGGCTTATATATCGCGGCGTTCGAATGGTAAACTGGGATCCGCAAGCTAAAACTGCCGTTTCCGACGAAGAGGTTATTTACCGCGAGGTAAAAAGCAAACTTTACTACCTTAAATACTTTATCGATGGTGAAGACGGGTATGTTACCATTGCCACCACCCGCCCCGAAACCATACTGGGTGATACCGCCGTTTGCGTTAACCCAAACGATCCGCGATACGCTAAGCTTAAAGGCAAAAGACTTTTGGTTCCTCTCATTAAGCGCAGCGTTCCGGTAATTTACGACGAGTACGTTGATATGGAGTTTGGTACCGGTGCCCTTAAGGTTACTCCTGCCCACGATATTAACGACTATATGCTCGGCGACAAGCACAACCTTGAAACCATCGATATTTTTAACGACGACGGAACCCTTAGCAAAGCAGCCCAGCTTTACATTGGCATGGATAGGTTTGAGGTACGTGAAAAAATTGTAGCCGATTTGGAGAAAGAGGGTAATCTCGATAAAATTGAGAACTACGTTAACAAGGTTGGCTACAGCGAACGAACCGATGCTGCCATTGAGCCAAAACTCTCGATGCAGTGGTTTCTTAAAATGCACGACTTAGCAAAACCTGCTCTCAAGGCAGTTACCTCAGGCGAAATACAGCTTCATCCTCCAAAGTTTGTAAATACCTATAAGCACTGGATGGAGAACGTAAAGGACTGGTGCCTTTCGCGTCAGCTGTGGTGGGGTCACCGCATACCAGCCTGGTATTTGCCCGAAGGAGGCTACGTTGTTGCCGAAACAGCCGACGAGGCATTGGCTTTGGCTAAAGAAAAGGCGAGCAACAACAACCTCACTCTAAACGATTTGAGACAGGATGAGGATGTGCTCGATACATGGTTCAGCTCATGGCTTTGGCCTATCTCGGTTTTCGATGGTATTCGTAACCCCGATAACGAGGATATAAACTACTACTACCCTACCGAAATTTTGGTTACGGCACCCGAAATCCTCTTTTTTTGGGTTGCACGAATGATAATTGCCGGATACGAGTATCGCGGAAAAAAACCTTTTAAAACGGTTTACCTGCACGGAATTGTTCGCGATGAGCAGCGCCGCAAAATGAGCAAACAGCTAGGCAATAGCCCCGATCCGCTCGAACTGGTAAAAAAATATGGTGCCGACGGAATGCGCATGGGCATGCTGCTTTGCTCCGCTGCCGGTAACGACCTACTTTTCGATGAGAGTTTACCAGAACAGGGACGAAACTTCTGCAATAAAATTTGGAATGCCTTCCGCTTGGTAAAAGGATGGGAGGTTGACAGTAGCATTGAACAGCCCCAACACTCGGCTGCCGCCATCGATTGGATAAACAACCTTATTAATCTCGAGGTTGCCAAGCTAAACGATCACTTCGAAAAGTATCGCCTTTCCGAAGCGCTCATGGAGGTTTACAAGCTGTTTTGGGACGAGTTCTCGTCGTGGTTCCTCGAAATGGTTAAGCCAGCCTACCAGCAGCCAATCGACAAGCAAACCTACGACGCAGTGCTGGTCATTTTTGAGAAGATGCTTTTGCTGCTCCATCCGTTTATGCCATTCATAACCGAGGAACTTTGGCAGCTAATGGGTGAGCGCAAGCCGGGCGATAGCATATCGCTTGCACCTATGCCCGATGCTAACAAGTACGACGAAAATCTTTTAAACGAAATTGACTACGCCAAGGAGGTTGTTACTGGCATCAGGAATATTAGGCAAGAGAAGAATATACCCAATAAGAACACGCTATCGCTATTTGTTAAAGGCGATAAGATAGGCGAAAACGTTGAGAACCTAATCGTAAAAATGGCAGGTTTAGACTCCATTAGCTATATTACTGATAAGGTTGAGAATGCAGGCACTTTCCTTGTGAAAACAACGGAATTTTTCATACCGCTTGAAGGTTTGGTTGATGTTGACGAAGAGATTGCAAAGCTAAAAGAGGAACTTGAGTACACCAAAGGATTTTTGAACAGCGTTATGAAAAAGCTTAGCAACGAACGGTTTGTTAACAACGCACCAGCCAGCGTAGTTGAAACAGAGCGCAAAAAACAGGCCGATGCCGAAGAGAAGATTAAGGTGATAGAGCAAAGGTTAGCCAGCATGAGCTAGCAAAACCAATAAAGCATTCGCTACAAGCCCAACAGCCAAACCGACTCGTTGGGCTTTTCTTTTCTGAGTCTATCGAGCTCACGCAAAGCCCTGTTCCTATCGGTGTACTTGAGCATAGCCACCCGGTAACGCCCGTTCGATTTAAGTATCTCAGGACGAAAACCTTTAGCCTCCATTTTTTTTAGGTGAATCTGTGCGTTCTCCATACGCTCAAAGCTACCCGAAATAATGTAGAACGTTTTGCTCTGTTGCATTACAGGCTCCTCGTAGTATAGCGCAGCCTTCTTATCCAAATCAACCGGAAGCGATACATTTTCGCCTTGCTGAGCCTCTATTACATCAAGCGAATCCTTTTCAAGCTTAGCAGTATCGCTATGGACTAATTGGGCTGTATCATAATCAACCGAAACCTGAGCGATGGTTTGGACTGGTTTAGTATAGTTCCAAAACCTAAACTCGGGGATAAGCAAAAATGAAGCAGCCACAGCCAAAAGAATTAGCACACCCGATATAATTCCAATGTAAAATGCTCTTCCGTAACGCTTTGCGTTATACTCGCTCGCTACTTTTGGCGAAGAGGGAACATGCTGCTTGGGAGTTGCAGTAAAACCCTTTTCATGAGTTTTAATTGGCTCAACACGAATATCGGTTAACCCATAAGTTGATGAAATCCTGCTACTCTCATCCTCGGCAGAAAAAACAATGCTGCCATCGCTACCTTTGCTTAGCATTCCAACTCCATCGAAAAAAATCGATTTCCCTTGCTTAAGCTTTAGCTCCACCTCGTTAACGAATTTCTTAACTGCCTCCTGCGAATCGGTTTTACTAAAACCATAACTGTCGACCATCGCATTCTCTAGCGCCTCATCGTTAAACGTTCGTGAGGTATCAAAGCGAATAAACTCCTTGGGTGGTTCAAACGTTTGGCTATCGGCCGATAGCTGAGCAGGCTTATAGGTTACAATAAAACTTCCAAGGCCTGGGAGGCTAACAAAATTGTTGGTGGCCAGTAAGAGTTTTATAAGCTTTTGTAGTTCCAATGGACATGCAAATTAAGTTGAAGCAAAAATAGGTAAAAAAATATGTGAAATCAATG
>CAZGQZ010000195.1:0-5202 GCA_964527985.1 uncultured Rikenellaceae bacterium
TTTGTGAATAACCTAAAGGTTGGCTATTCGCTTGGCTTAAAGGGGACTAAAGCCATTAGCTTTCAGCTAATAGTAAATAACCTGCTAAACGAGCAGTACATAGCCAACGGTTGGGTTTATCGAGCAGTTTTTAATGATGGCAGTCCGGAGTACCGCGAGGACGGATTTTTTCCACAAGCGGGTATAAACCTTATGGGACGAGTTGTGTTAGAGTTTTAAGCTCTCCAAACCATAAATATATTTAATTAACAAATGATTCTCTGGTTACAATCGCACTACATTGAACTTTTTGGCACTATTGCTGGCATTGTTTACCTCTTTTTGGAGATTAAACAGAAGATATGGCTTTGGCCATTTGGCATACTAACTTCGGCGCTGTACATATTTGTGTTCTTTCAGTCGAAGTTTTATGCCGATATGGGCTTACAGGTTTACTATCTTGCAATTAGCATATATGGTTGGTGGCATTGGGTTTACGGCGGAAAAAAATTGGAGGGCGATGAGCTACCCGTTTCACGCATAAGCCTTGGATTAGCCACAGTTTTAGTACTTGTAAGCTTGGGCTTATTTCTAGTTCTTGTGTATATTCTAAAGAATTTTACCGATTCACCAGTTCCAATTGGCGATGCATTTACAACAGCCCTAAGCATTACAGCAACATGGATGCTCGCCCGAAAAATATTGGAGATGTGGTGGGTGTGGATTGTTGTAAACACAGTATCTTTAGCTTTATACATTTACAAAGGGCTTTACCCAACATCGGTGCTATTTGTACTATATGTAACCATGAGCTTTGTAGGATATGTTCTGTGGAGAAGATCATACCTAAAACAAAAGAGTTCTGAGCCTCAGCCATTAAATTAGTTCACATATGCTAAGGGTACTAAATTGATAATTCTAAATTAATGCTAATGTCAACAGTAATATTGGCCAACGGTCGTTTCCCCACTCACCCAATTCCGCTGAGTAAGTTGGCTAATGCAAAACGAATTGTTTGCTGCGATGGATCGGCACAAGGCCTCAACGGCATTGGTTTAGAACCTTATGCAATTGTTGGCGATTTAGATTCGTTATCGAGTGAGCTAAAGAGCATTTATGCCGATAGGCTATACCATTTCCCCGATCAGGACTCGAATGACTTAACCAAATCGGTTAACTGGTGCAAGGAGAGGGGGTACACAACCATTTCAATACTTGCAGGAACGGGTAAGCGTGACGACCACACAATTGGTAATATTGGTTTGCTAACAATGTACCTTGAGCTTGGGATGGATGTTGAAATGGTAACTGATTTTGGCACTTTTGTGCCACTACTCTCAACCGCTCGGTTGGATAGCTATGCAGGGCAGCAGGTTTCCATATTCTCGTTTAATAATTCAACCAGAATTACCACAAGAAACTTAAAATATCCGATACAGGAGAAGACCCTACCTAGCCCTTGGATGGGAACACTTAACGAAAGCTTAGGCGATTGGTTTGAGATTGAATTTACCCCTGGGCCTATTATCGTTTTCAGAACGCATAAGAGCTAAAAAAAATCCCAGATCAGTAGTCTGGGATTTTTTTTATTATTTCTGAGGCTAATCAATAACCGTAATCCAACCGTGTTTGTCATCAATATCTCCGTACTGAATGCCCACAAGCGTTTCGTATAGCTTTTTCGATATTGGTCCGGGTTTTCCGTCGCAGCAGAATTTGTACACCTTTCCAGAGTCCAAGTCGTTTACCTCACCAATTGGCGAAATAACGGCTGCTGTTCCGCATGCTCCAACCTCTTCAAAAGTTTCCAGTTCCTCAACGGGCACGGGTCTGCGTTCAACCTTAAGCCCCATGTCTTCGGCTAAGGTAATTAAACTCTTGTTAGTTATTGAAGCCAATATTGAAGATGATTTTGGAGTAATGTATGTTTTGTTTTTAATCCCAAAGAAGTTGGCTGCTCCAATCTCGTCGATGTATTTTTTCTCAACACAATCGAGGTACATAGGTGCACCGTAACCAGCATCATGCGCCTTTATGGTACCCCTTAAGCTTGCAGCGTAGTTGCCACCAACTTTAAAGGTTCCTGTTCCCAGAGGAGCAGCACGGTCGCTATCGCGAACAATGGCAATTTTAACAGGGTTAAAACCTTCTTTGAAGTATGGCCCAACTGGAGTTACAAATACAATAAAGGTGTACTCTTTTGCAGGTCTAACGCCAACCTCGGCACCCGATCCAAAAAGCAATGGCCTAATGTAAAGTGATGCACCGGTTCCGTATGGTGGAACAAATTCTTCGTTCGATTTTACTGCTTTTATAATGGCTTGCAAAAAAAGATCGCTAGGTACTTTAGCCATGTGGATACCATCGGCTGAGTCCTGAAAGCGTTTTGCGTTTTCTTCCCAACGGAAAAGCCTAACCTTATTGTCTTTTCCGCGATACGCTTTCATTCCCTCAAAGGCTTGCTGTCCGTAGTGAAGTGCCGTAGCAGCAATGTGCAGAGGTATATATTCTGAATCGGAAACCTCAAGTTCGCCCCATTTCCCATCTTTGTATGTGCAGCGAACATTGTAGTTGGTTTTCATGTAGCCAAAGGGCAGATTGCCCCAATCGAGCTGTTGCATGATGACTATTTTTTAAGATTATTAATAACTCCAAAAATACATAAATAGCTAGGATTGTGTTAACAAAACAATATGTTTTATGACAATGAAAACCAATACTAGACTAATTAATAACATAATTTAGATTCGCTTTTATGGCTATAGTTTAAAGAAGCTTACAGCATTTTCAAGGGCTACTGCTCGATCGTTAAGTTTTGTTGCGCTGTCGTTTAGTTCGTTAGCTTTAAGGGCATTCATTTGGGCTTTTTCACTAAGCTGAGTAATGGAGATGTTGATTTGTTCCGATCCAACGGTTTGTTCCGAACTTGCGGCGGAAATTTCCTGAACATGTGTAGTGGTACTGTTTACGTCAGGCAATAGTAGTTCAATTAAATCGGTTGACTCGTGAGTTGCCGAAACACTTGAGTTAGCCGATTCGATTATTTCGCTTGCGGCAATTTTGCTCTTTTCAGCGAGTTTTCGAACTTCGGCAGCAACAACGGCAAAGCCTTTACCGTGTTCCCCTGCGCGTGCTGCTTCAACAGCAGCATTAAGGGCAAGAATATTGGTTTGAAACGATATGTCGTTGATGATGTTAATCTTTTCATTTATCCTGTTAATGGCATCAAGGCTAAGTTTCGATGAATGGGAAACCTTTTTCATCCCATCAGATACTTTTAGCGTTAACCCTTCGGTTTTTTTTGAGTTTTCGGAATTTTGCTGAATGTTCGATACCATTTCCTCCATTGACGAGGATACTTCTTCGATTGAAGAGGCCTGTATGTTAGCACTTTCAAGAATGTCGCTGGATGAGCTGCTTACGTGCTCGCCCTCCTGGGTAAGAATTTCTGTGCTCGATTTTATCTCCGATATAACCTCTATCAGATTCGCTTGCAGCGATTGAATGGAATTGGCAACAAGGCCAACCTCATCTTTTCTTAAGGTATAATCTTTATCAATACTAACGGTTAGGTCGCCTTTGGCTACCATGTCAAGCAAGCTTGTTACGTTACGCAATGGTTTTAGCATTTTAGCTGAATATGCCAGCAGCACTCCAGTAAGGCCAATTCCAATTGCATTGGCTAAAAGTACTGGGTAAACCTCTGGATGCTTTGACGCTAAACTAGTGTTTACCGTAATAAATAGTAAGTTAACAACCCAGAGTAAGCCAATTTTTAAGAATACCGAACCTTTAAAAAAGTACCTTAAAATGAAGTAGGCAACGGGAATTCCAAGTACAAAGGTTGGAATTAATCGGATTAGAGAATCTGTCATGGTAATAATTTTTAAATTTATACTTTGGTTACGATAAAGGTTGAACTAAGTTAAGCAATTTTAATCACCGTTTTCGATTATTTTTTCAAATAATTCCATCCAAATCAGTTTCTTTGTATTAAGTAGATAAACCGTTAATTAATGAACACCGATAGGTATATACGGCAAGTTTCCGTTAGAGAGTTTGGAGCAGAAGCACAAGAAAAACTACAAAAATCGAAAATTCTTGTAATTGGTGCTGGCGCACTTGGTTGCCCGGTACTTATGTATCTTACTGCTGCCGGAGTAGGAACTATTGGAGTTCTTGATAGCGACGAGATTACACTCTCAAACCTACACCGCCAAGTACTATATACCGAGAAGAATATTAATGAGCCAAAAGCGTTGGCAGCATCAAAAAGGCTTTCCGAAATGAATTCAACGGTAAAAGTTACACCTCATTTTACCCGTTTGCATAAGGATAACGTCTTGTCGCTTATTAGTCAGTACGATTTGGTTATTGAGTGTAGCGATAATTTCCCTACCAAATTTTTGGTTAACGATGCCTGTGTAATGCTTGGTAAGCCTTTTATTATTGGAGGAGTCTTGAAGTTTTCGGGTCAGCTATCGGTATACAACTACAATGGTGGTCCAACTTATCGATGTTTAATTGAGGAAGAACCCGATCCGCTTGAAGCACCAACTTGCTCCGAGGCTGGTGTTATTGGTATGGTACCCGGTATAATTGGAACAATGCAAGCGCTTGAGGCGCTTAAAGTTTTAACGGAGGTTGGTAAAGTGCTCTCAGGCAGGTTGCTAAACTTTAACGGCCTAACAATGGAGTTTACTGAATTTGCTGTTGAGCTAAATCCAAAGAATCTTGAAATTACCGAACTTAGCGATTATGAATACTCTTGCCCCAATAGCCTTGTTGAGGGCAGAGAGCTTACAGGTAAAGAGTTTCTAGAAATGGTTAATTCATCAGTTAAGCCTAGAGTTATTGCCTTGGCCGATGATGGTAAACCTTTGGAGTATAAAACGTATAGCTGGCCCACAATTCCTTTGTACGAATTGCCAAATCTAACGGTAAACCTTTCCTGCGATGAGCAAATAGTGCTTATATGCATGCATGGTTTTAAGAGTTTGGCTGCCATGCGTTATTTAGCTAGTAAAAAAGGGTTTAAAAATATTTTCCACTTAAAGGATGGGTTGTCAACATTAAGCATTGAATAATGGTTTGGAAGAACATTGTATTTGTAGCATTGGGTGGTGGGGCAGGATCGGTTGCCCGTTATCTCATGTCAACTCTGGTCCAACGAAATTCGTCGGGCGGTTTTCCATGGGGAACGTTGGTTGTTAACCTAGTTGG
>CAZGQZ010000196.1:0-5185 GCA_964527985.1 uncultured Rikenellaceae bacterium
ATTGCAATTGGCTTAACATTTTTCCTAATCCAACAAAATCAAACAGAAAAGTATGTCGATACTTTTGATGATCCTCAGCTCGCACTGCAGGAAACACAAAGGGTTTTAGCGCTTGTTGGTTCAAAAATTGCTAATGCAAAGCATGAGCTAAAGCCTTTAAATCATCTGCAAAAACCAGCCGATTCCTTTAGGTCGTTCAGTAAAGTGGCTGAAAGCATGGATTACTTTAGCAAAATTGAGAGCATTTCCAAACCAGAAGAATTGCCCTATGTTGGCAAAATGTTTAAAGATTCTGAAACTGAATAAATTTACTATAATCGTACTTTAAAAAAAATAAACAAAATGAAAAGGGCTATTGTCTCAATACTATTCATAGCACTCACAACTCTAGTGCTAGCGCAAAATTCACCAGTCGATAAGCTATTTGAAAAGTACTCGGGAAAGGAAGGGTATACTTCGGTATACATTTCTGAATATATGTTCACTCTATTTTCTTCGATGCAAACTGAAGACAAAGAGTTTGATGAAGCAATTAGCGGATTGTCAAGCATTAAAATTTTGGCAACTGAAAATCCTAAGATAGGGGTTAACTTTTATGATGAAATAATGAGGGAACTCCCTAAAAAGGATTACAAGGAGCTAATGGTAGTAAAAGAAAAGGATGAGCATTTAACATTTTTGGTGAAGGATGTACAAGGAAAAATTGTTGAACTCCTACTTGTAGGGGGCGGAAACGATAATGTGCTAATCTCAATACAAGGAAAAAATATTGATTTAAAGCATATTGCCAAAATCTCGCAATCCATGCAAATTGATGGGTTAGATGCATTGGAAAAAATGGAAGAATAATCTCGTTGTTCTGTTTTTTTCGATTTACAGAGATTGAATTAGCTGAAAATCTCTTTAAATTTGCTGTCAATTCAATTCTGCTAAAATGGATTCAACATTCTTTGAGAGCACAGCATATCTCTATGTAGTTTTACCCTTACTAATATTTTTTGCAAGGATTATCGATGTTTCTCTTGGAACCATGCGGATAATCTTTGTGTCGAAAGGCCAACGCTTATTAGCACCATTACTCGGTTTTTTCGAGGTTTTTATCTGGATAATTGCAATTGGACAGATAATGAGCAACCTTAACAATTTTGCTTGCTATTTTGCCTATGCAGCCGGTTTTGCAACAGGCAACTGGGTAGGTATGAGGCTTGAGGAGCATTTGGCAATGGGAAACCTTATTATTAGGGTTATTGCATCGAAGGATGGAAATTTATTAGTTAAAAAGCTTAACGAGAATGGTTATGGCGCTACAATGGTTGAAGGTGAGGGTAGCATGGGTAGGGTTCATTTAATATACTCAATTGTTAAACGCACAAATCTTGCCGATGTAATTGGCGTAATTGAGCAGTTCAACCCAAAAGCTTTCTTCTCCATTGAAGATATTCGCAAGGTAAACTCTGGTATATTTCCAGCAAAATCTCCAATCCGAAAGCTAAACCCATTTAAGCGCTGGCGAAAGGGGAAGTAGTTGTTGCTGCTTCGTTTCTATTGATGCTGTTCGCGCAGTAAATCCAATATCGTTTTTACCGGGTTGAATGTTACTAACGGAACCTCAACAAAAATTGTATTCCAGTTTGCCATTGCACCATTCCAAAGCCCAGGAAGCTCCTGAACCAGAAACTCTTTCCCTTGTAGACTTTTTGTAGTGATAAATCCCGTTTTCGGATTGGTATAGTTTAAGAGGTTAAATTTTTGCCCATCAACATTTTTTATTCCACATACTAAATCGACTGGGTTAAAGTGAGTCGACTGCCCAAAAACCTCCTTTTGCTTTAGGTTGCTCATATCTACCTGCGACGATTCAATAATTTGAAGCGATACCGTTCCATCGGGATTTGTGGCCCAAAAAGGGCCACCACCAGGTTCACCCTCATTCTTTACCATGCCACATACCCTTAAAGGCCTACAAAGTTTTTCAAGCAGATACTGTTTAAGGGTATCATGGTTGCTTGTTTCTAATCCCGAGGGTGGTAGGGTGCATAGCTCGTTAATGGTAAACTCAAGCACTTCGTTTAGGAATTCAATGCTACTGTTTTCTTCTCCCTGTAGTATGCTAATGTAGTCGAAAATTATACTCTGATAGCTAATAAGCAATCCAGCAAGAGCCTTTTTGTACAGAACAGTTTGCGGTTTAAGCCTATCGGGAACAACATTATCAATATTTTTAATGAAGATTATGTCGCTCGATAAATCGTTTAGGTTCTCAATCAGCGCACCGTGTCCACCTGGGCGCAGCAATAAATTCCCTTGATTATCCCTTATGGGTTCAAGTTTTGCATCAACGGCAATAATATCTGTACTTTTCTTTTGCTCAGAGAAAGAAATGTCAAGGCTAACCCCGTACTCAGCTGAGATGTTTTCAACCTTTTGGCTTAAAAGCTGTAAAAAACCTTCCTTGTGCTCGGGCGACACGGTTAGGTGAATGCTAACGCTATTGTCGGGCTTTCGTGCGTATTGCGTGCCTTCAACTATATGCTCTTCAAATGCAGTTCTGGTTTCCGACTCATACGTATGAAACTTTATTAACCCTTTAGGAAGTGAACCATAATTTAATCCATCTTCATTAAGTAAAGCATCAATTATTGGTATATAATTTTCGTTGTCAGTCAACTCAGTAATTGAGCAACCCCTTTTTTTTAACTCGCTAGTTAGCTCGTTATAGAATGGGAATTGGGAAAGCTTAGAGATAAAGCTGATTGTAGCTTCGTTTATCGTTTCAGTAACAATAAACTCAGCCAATTCCTTAAACATGCGAGTAGCAGCACCCGAAGCAGGTACAAACTTTTGCCTTTCGCCATCGTAACTCTTGTAAATCTCAATTAAATCATCAACCTCGCTAATTTCAAGCTTAATAATGCCGTCGTTAATTGTTGCAGCCTTAACTAGATCAATGGGAGGGAACCCGTTTTTGAAGTTTTCTAGCTGTTCTTTTAGTTGATCTATACTAATTCCATGCTGCTTTAATTGCAAGTTATCTTTTTCTGAAAGCATTGTCTTTAGGGTTTGTTTTGGCGTAAGTTTAATAAATATGAAAGAATTGAGAGGGCAAATATCGCTAAATTTTTTGCCTTTGCTAACTTTGCAAAGCTAATTACCCATTAATAATTGGAGTGTGATGAGAGAAGGTAAAGATGTAAATGTAGTGACCTTAGGATGTTCGAAAAATGTTGTCGATTCGGAGTATCTGCTAAAGCAGCTAAAAGTGAATGGGTGGAATATCCAGTTCGACTCAAACGATACCTCAGCGCGTACGGTAATAATTAATACCTGTGGCTTTATTGCCGATGCTAAGGAGGAGTCTATCGATACAATACTATCGTATATTGATGCTAAGCGTAACGGCTTGGTTGATAAGGTTTATGTAATGGGTTGTTTGTCGCAGCGATATAAAGATGACTTGGAAAAGGAAATCCCTGAAGTAGATGGTTTTTTTGGAGTAAATCATCTTCAAGAAATACTAAACACGCTGAATGCAGAATACTCTGAAAGTAGCGCTAACCTACGCGAAATTACAACGCCAAAACACTATGCTTATCTAAAAATATCGGAGGGTTGTAATTGGAACTGCGGATTTTGTGCAATTCCATTAATTAGAGGAAAGCATATTTCAAAACCCATAGAAGAACTTGTTGTTCAAGCCGAGGATTTGGTTAGGAGGGGAGTAAAAGAGCTAATGCTAATAGCGCAAGACTCAACCTTTTACGGTAAAGATATTTACGGCGAAAGACGAATTGACCATTTAATAAAGAAATTAAGCCAAATTGAGGCTTTGGAGTGGATTAGGGTACACTATACCTACCCAGCACAATTCCCTCTCGATTTGCTAGCAGAAATGGCCAGCAACCCTAAGGTTTGCAAGTATATCGATATCCCTTTCCAGCACATTAGTTCAAATATGCTTAAAACAATGAAAAGGAGGATTACTCGTGATCAGACTCTAAAGCTGATTTCTAAAATACGAGAAATTGTTCCTGATGTGGCAATAAGAACAACGCTACTTGTTGGGCATCCGGGTGAGACTGAAAAGGATTTTGAGGAGCTCATGCAATTTGTCGAATGGGCAAAATTTGACAGGCTAGGCGTGTTTGCCTATTCCGAAGAGGAGGGAACTGCCTCGGCAAATTTACCTGATACGGTTAGCGAAACAGTTAAGCAGATTAGGGTAGATCAAATTATGGAGCTGCAAAGTTCAATTTCGCTTGCAAAGAATAAAGCAAGAATTGGAAAGACCTATAAGGTGATAATTGATAGGTTTGAAGGCCAATGGGCTGTTGGCCGAACCCAGTACGATTCGCCTGAGGTTGATCAGGAAGTGCTTATTAAGCATACAGAAGAAGATGGAATTACCGAAGGCGATTTTGTGAATTGCATCGTAACATCTGCCGAAGAGTATGATTTGTTTGGTGAGCTAGCATAAATAACCAGCAAGCATTGAAACGAAAAATTTCATACTTGCTGGTTAAAAAGAGATATAGTCTATTTTATAATTTCGTTTAGCTTGGCAATTGCAGCTTCGTAATTTGGTTCGTTACCAATTTCAGGCACAAGTTCAACGTACTTAACAATATCATTTTCATCAATTATTACAACACCTCTTGCCAACAGCCTTAGCTCATCGATGTAAAAACCATACTTGTTGCCAAAATCCATATCCTTATGGTCCGATAGTGGCATAAGATTATCAATCCCCTCGGCTCCGCAAAAGCGCTTAAGCGCAAAGGGTAGGTCAGCCGATAGGGCAATAAAAGCCACCTTATCGCCAAATTTTGCGGCTTCCTCGTTAAACTTCCGGGTTTGCATTGAGCAAACGCTAGTGTCTATCGATGGGAAAATGGATAAAAGCTTAACCTTCCCAGCGAAGCTATTTAATGATATGGGCTGAAGTGATCCGTCAATGCTGGTAAAGCCTTGTGCTTTATCGCCTACTTTTACCAGATTGCCTTTTAGCGTTACAGGGTTTCCTCCAAATGTTATTTTATTGCTCATAGTGAAATTTTTAAAGTTGTTTTTATACTGATATAACAGATCATTGTGGAAAATGTTTGACTAAGTATTGGTTTTACAGGTAAAATTATGAATAATAAAAAACGCCCCATAATTGGAGCGCTTTTTTCTATGCGTTTTCGGA
>CAZGQZ010000197.1:0-1574 GCA_964527985.1 uncultured Rikenellaceae bacterium
ATTTCATCACCAGGGAACCCATTTGGTAAGGTTTGGAGTAAGCAGGAGGTTGATACCCTTTTGGCTTTAGCCAAAGAGATGGACTTTTACATTGTTTTCGATGCGGTATACAGCGAATTATATTTTCAAAACAAGCCCCATTTGCCATTAGATGAGGGAAACGAGAGGTTGTTTTATGTCAATAGCTTTTCTAAAATGCTTTGCATAACCGGATGGCGAGTTGGCTATTTGTATGCAGCAAAGCAACACGTTGATGGGCTTAGGTCAATTCACGATTACATAGGGCTTTGTGCCCCTTCGGTATTGCAAGAGGCGCTAGCTATTTATTTAAACGAGAATAGCTTTGGCGAGAAGTTTACCCAAGATTTCAGGAAAAGGTTAACTGATGGCTTTCATTTCCTTTCGAAGGAGTTAACAGCATTAGGGTTTCAGGTGCCTTTGGTAGATGGGGGTTGTTTTATCTGGGCTAAACTTCCCGACGGGATTGATGATGGATTCCAGTTTGCTTACGCATTGTACCATAAAACAGGTTTAGCAATAATTCCAGGCGAGCACTTTAGTCGCAATCATGCACGTTGGGTGCGCATTAACATAGCACGCCCGTTTGATGATATTGAGAAAGGAGCCGAACTGCTGAAGAAGTTTTTATCTAATATTTAGCCTGCCATGATTGCCATTGTTGCTGTTGCATTTTTCTGTACAATTTATTTTGCAATGGTTTTGGTTTTTGCAATAGGTGTTATAAGGCTCCAGCAAAAAAATGATTTAACCCACAAATTCTTGCCCATATCTGTTGTAGTTGCAATGCGTAACGAAGAGCAGAATGTCAATCGCCTTTTACAATCGATAATGCAGCAGGATTACCCAAGCGATAAATTTGAGGTGATTCTCGTAAACGATCATTCAACAGATAGAACTCAAGCCTTGGCCGATGAGTGGTGCAAAGCTTACACCAATATATTTTTGGCAAATTTGCCGAAAGATTATTATGGCAAAAAGGAGGCTTTGAGCCTTGGTATAAGCCAATCAAAAAACGATATTATTGCACTAACCGATGCCGACTGTATACACCCAGTGCACTGGTTAAGGTCTATCTCTTCCGCTTACTCAACCCAAAATGTAGGGTTAGCTATTGGTGATGTTCAAATTGCTCCTACAAAAACACTATTTGAGAGAATACAGGCATTGGAATATGCAAGTTTAGCTGCGAGTAGTATGGGCGCTTGCTCGTGTGGCATTCCGTTTATGGCAAGTTCGGCTAACCTGTCGTTTAGCAAGAGTCGCCTTGGTTTCAGCTCGCAAATGTTAAAGCCAAGCATTGTTTCGGGCGATGATGTATTTTTGCTGCATAGTGCGAAGCAGATGAGAGGAATAGCAATTGGCTGTTTATTAGGAACAAGTTCGGTGGTAAGCACTAGGCCAGCCCCAACAATTAACGCTTTTTTTAAACAGCGTGCCCGTTGGGCATCAAAAGCAACAGGATATACTGATTTTACTGCAATTATTGTAGGGTTTGTTGTTCTGCTTTTTAGCCTATTGTTAGTGGTTTTGGGAGTGCTTTCATTCTGGGATTA
>CAZGQZ010000197.1:1674-5156 GCA_964527985.1 uncultured Rikenellaceae bacterium
GGCGAGAGTGTATTTGTTGCAGAGTTTACTGAACCTGAGGATAGCCTCACCATTGAGGTTGAGTACTCAATTGGCGAGATACTTTTTCCCGAGTTGAACCCAAAACAGTATACCTATACGAAAGATAGCATATTGGTTCGCTTAGCGAGTGAAACCGTTGGCTATTCTTTACACGATTTAGATTCGATCATAAAAAGTGATTTTACTAAAACGAAGCGTTTTTGGCTTGGTACCGATAGGTTTGGTCGCGATATGCTTAGCCGTCTTATTATAGGTTCGCGGGTGTCGCTATCGGTCGGGTTTATTGCCGTTGCTATATCGTTACTAATTGGCATTACGCTTGGAGCCACAGCAGGCTACTTTAGAGGTTGGTATGATGATTTAGTAATGTGGCTAATAAATGTGGTGTGGTCAATTCCAACGTTGCTAATGGTTATAGCGCTTACCATGGTACTGGGCAAAGGGTTTTGGCAAATATTTGTTGCTGTTGGTTTAACAATGTGGGTAGAGGTGGCGCGTGTTGTACGAGGACAGGTTTTAGCAATTCGCGAAAAGGAGTATGTTGAGGCAGCTAGAGTTATGGGATTTGGTTCGGGACGCATAATTTTGCGGCATATTATTCCCAATGTGTTAGGCCCTGTGGTAATTATTTCGGCTGGAAATTTTGCAACGGCAATTCTACTTGAGGCAGGTTTAAGTTTCTTAGGAATTGGCGTGCAACCACCTGTCCCCTCGTGGGGAACAATGATAAAAGATCATTACGGTTATATTATTATGGATAAGGCTTATTTAGCCATTATACCTGGTGTTGCAATAATGCTACTCGTGTTAGCTTTTACGCTCATAGGCAATGGTCTACGCGATGCAATGGACACAAGAGCCACCAATTAGATTTTTCTCGTTGATTTATAGAAAAAAAGAAAAGGGAGCGCAAACTGCGCTCCCACTTAAAGCATTTACAGATTTTTTATAGCTCCAAAATCTTTTTTGAAATTACGCTACCGTTAACATTAAGCTTAACAATGTAAGCACCAGCTCCAAGTCCAACCTGCTTCCCTGTAAAGGTAAACTCCTTCTCGCCAGCCTCAGCCTGTCCTTTAAAGAGCGTTTTTACATGTCGTCCATTAATGTCGAAGACGGAAAGGTTAATATTGCTGTTCTCCTTTAGTACGAATCTAAAAGTGATCTTATCCTTGTAAGGGTTCGGGAATGCCTTGAGGTTAACAGCATTTTCTGTTGTAATGCTTATAGGAGGTGTAACCTCATTCATTACCTTAGTGTTGTATGCTGCTTGGGTAGAGGTATGTGTTCTGCCATCCTCATAAATGGTACTGTTGCTAATTAGCACTAGCACCGGGAACCGATGGTTCTCAACGTACCATCTATAAGTAGTAGTGCTAATTTTGTAGCTGCGGTTATTTAAGGTTTGATCGTACTCCTTAACCTCTTTAACCCTTAGGGCATTTTCAAATATTTTATCGTTTGGCAGTATTAGAGTACCAATGCCGTCGCCCTCAACTTTATAGGTTCCGTATAGTGTCCCTAGCTGCTTTTCGTTTGAGTTGTAGGTGCCGCTAAAAATGCCGTCAAATGCGCTTCCGAAGGTAAAAGGGTATCTCATTTTTACAAATGGCTCATTATAGGTTATGTAAACATTTCCGTTTACCGACATGTAACCATGCTGCTCAATTCTTTTTCTGTTCGAATTAAAGAAGAAAAAGCTGTTGAACTCCTGAAGAGCTGTGTTGGCATTACTAAAAATATGCGCACCTTTAGTAATGCTTGGTTCATCTAGGGTTCCAGTAAAATCGCGGTTAAACTCCAAGTCACTAAAGTCCCAAATAACATTTCTGCCATCATTACCTGGCTCTGCATATTTTGTTATACTCATGTTGTTTACATGGTTGGCCGTTAAACCATGGGTGTTATACCTAAGCGTAGTTTGGCCTTGTAGGCCAATAAATGCGAATAGTGAAACCGTAATTAGTAGAATCTGTTTCATATCAATAATTTTTGGTTAATCAGTTAGCTAAATATAGCAATTCCTGTTATCGATGTCAATACAAAAAATGGAAAAGCCGCTAAAAGTTTTTATTGGCAGCAATAAGCTTAACAATAATGCCGAAGATTAGACAGTAGCCAATGGTTACTATGCTTGTTGTAAGTAGGGGTGTTGACTGGCTAGCCGTGCCAATCATTTCAAGACTGCCAGTTCCGTTTGATATTTGAATTACATCGCTTAGCGAAATTCCAACAAAGTCGGGCATGGGTGTTAGGTTGGCAATGGTTTTTGCTGGCATAAATGCTGCTGCGCTATCGGACATAAAAGCCCTTACTATAGGCTCAACGGGGAAAAAGTACAGCAAATATGCGATAATAGAAAATGCAGTATTCCTGAAAATGAATGCAACTAGTAAGCCCAAAAGCATGTAACCAAGCGACTGCACAAAAAGTACAGGAAGGTATTGCAATCCGTGAATAAAGTCAGTTACGCTAAATGTTGACGATTTGGTAATGCCAAAAAGTAGCCCCGATACAAAAACAAGAATCATTGCATAGGCTGCTAGTGAGATGAGTACAAAAAGCTTTGCAATTATTAGCTCATTTCGTGTAAGGCCATCTATTAACTGTTTTCTGAAGGTTCTGAACTGAAATTCGTTGCAGGTAAGCATTATTGCAAGTATCCCTAGCAGTAGGTTAAACCAGCTTGCAATCCATGCAAGCGTGTTCCATACATGAGGAAATTGAAAAACTTTGTCAATTCTTATGCCTTCAATATTTAAGTTGATGTTACTAGCAATAAGCGCAACAATTAGGAACAGCAATGCGTGTAACCCAATTATTGTTCGAAAGGTTGGGTAGAAAAGGGTTTTTCGGCCCTCAATTGCTAGTAGTTTTTTAACCATATAGAATTTCTATTGCTGCTTAATAATCTCTAAGAATTGCGATTCGAGCGATTTTTTAATCGGTTCAATTCGTGTAAGGGCAATGCCCTTTTGCATAAGCTCACGGTTTATGCTCGATATTATGCCAGGGTTTTCAGTGGCAATTAGTATGTTGTCGCTACGTTTTTCGATAATTTCTAGCGTGTCGATGGTTTTTAGTCCGTTGTATAGCTTGTCAATATCCTCGGCGCTAACAATGGCCATATGCTTGTCGGATAGCAATTCCGTAACAGATCCCTTACTGATAACCTGTCCCTGCTTAAGGATGATAACATCGCTACAAACCTTTTCAACCTCATCGAGTATGTGGCTTGCTAAGATGATGGTTCGTCCTAGCTTTGATTGATTGCTTATGATTTCGCGAACCTCGGCAATGCCCTCTGGGTCGAGACCATTTGTTGGCTCATCTAAAACAAGTACTTCAGGATTTCCGAGCAGTGCGCTTGCAATGGCAAGCCGTTGTTTCATGCCCAGCGAAAGGGTTTGATATTTGGTTTTTGCCCTTTTCGATAAACCAACCATTTCGAGGGTTTGGGG